>JBBRWZ010000010.1:0-43611 GCA_038248895.1 Candidatus Limnocylindria bacterium
AGGCCCGTCGCCGCGCCATCGGCGAGCCGGTACGTGACCGTCACGTCGACGGCGTCCTCGTAGCGCAGGTCGTCGCGCAGGCCGATCGTGGCGACGGTGACGCCGTCGGCGGTGGCCAGCGCGGCGTCGAGCGCACCATCTGCGTCGGTCGCGGCGAGCTCGGACGCACCGTCCTGCACCGCCAGCTGGATCTCGTCGAAGACGCTGAACTGGCCGGCGGGATTGGGCGTCGCGTTCGTGAACGTCGCCTCCACCGTCACATCGACACGCCGGTCATCGGGACGCACCGCATAGGCAGCCGCGGTCGTCAGCGTGAAGCCGTCTGCGGCCCGCGCCGGCGGTGGCGCGGCGCCGATCCCGGCAACGGCCATGGCCGTCGCCAGCAGGCCCGTCACCAGCCGCCTCAACGAGCTGCACCGAGCAGCCGTTGCAGCAGGCCGCGGCGACGGCGGCGCGGCGCCGGCGGCTCCCACGGCGGCATCGTCGCCTCGACCTCCGTTCGGTAGGCGGCGAGGAGCTCCGGATTTCGCGCCTGGCGGCCCTGCCAATCCGGCAGGATGCCTCGGTCGGCAACCGCGCTGGCCGTCTCCTCGACGTATCGGTCGGCAACCACGGTGAGGGCGACGAGGCCCCGTCCCAGGGCATCGCGATCCACCGCGGCGACCGGGAGCTCGCACATGAGCATCGGGCGGTCGTCATCGGTCATGGCGAACTTCACGAAGGGATACTCGAAGTTGGCGCGGAGCATACGGTGGAAGACGCGCTTCGGGATCTCCATCGCCTCGAGGCCATAGTACGCCCACAGGGAGAGGCCGACCCCCGCCACCCAGGCGACAGTGACCCGGAGATCGAAGCGTCGCATGCCGTCGATCTCCACGTCGCGGACGAGCGCCTCGCCGCTCTGCGGACCGGCATCCACGACCTCGACGCCGAGGTCACGCAGCCACGCATCGATCGGCGGGGTCGCGTCAGCCCTCACGGAGCGCCGCGGCGGAGCGTGTCGCCCGACCTGATGACGCGTCGCCGTCCGAAGTCAGCCACCGTCACACGCGGGTCGATCCGGCAGTTGCGGCCGATGTGCACGCCGCGAGGGACCGTCGCCTGCTTCCCGACGAGGGTCAGGCCGGCATAGAGGCGCTCTGGCTCGTCACGGTTGGGACGCACCTCGTCGCCCTCGCCGACGACGGCACGGGCGCCGATGACGGCCTCCTTGTCGACGATGGCCCGGTCGAGCGTCGCGTCCGCTTCGACGACCGTGTCGAACATGACGATCGAGTCGCGGATCAGCGCGCCGCGGCCGACGCGCACGCCCGGGCTGAGGATGCTGCGAATGACGGTGCCCTCCACGACGCAGCCGTGGCTGATCATCGAACGCTCGACGGTGGCCTCGGCGGTGACGAGCGCCGGGGCGCGCTCCTCGCTCTTGGTGTAGATCAGCCAACCGCGGTCGTAGAGGTCGATCTCCGGCGCGTCGGAGAGCAGATCGATGCTGGCGCGCCAGTACGCCTCGACGGTTCCCACGTCCTGCCAGTAGCCGCCGAACTCGTAGGCGTACACCCGCTGGCCGGCGGCCACCATGGCCGGCAGCACGTCGCCGCCGAAGTCGATGCGCTCGGTGCGCAGGGCGGCCCGCAGCGCCGCCCAGGTGAAGACATAGACGCCCATGCTGACAAGGTTCGACGGCGGATCGGCGGGCTTCTCGATGAAGGCGGTGATCCGACCCTCGACGTCGACATCGGCGATCCCGAAGCGATGCGCCTCCTCGATCGGCACGGTGCGAACGGCGCAGGTGACATCGGCCCCGGCCGCCCGGTGGCGCTCGATGAACGGCCGGTAGTCCATCTTGTAGACGTGGTCCCCGGCCAGGACGAGCACCAGTTCGGGGTCGCGGTCCTGCACGAACTCGATGTTCTGGAGTACCGCGTCCGCGGTGCCCCGGTACCAGTCACGCGTCCGTCCGCGGCCGAGGTACGGCTGGAGCAGCGTCACCCCGCCGCGGCTGCGGTCAAGGTCCCAGGGACGACCGACGCCGATGTGGTCGATGAGGCTGCGCGGCGCGTACTGGGTCAGGATCCCGACATCGGTCAGGCCGGAGTTCACGACATTGCTGAGCGCGAAGTCGATGATCCGATACTTGCCGCCGAACGGCACGCCCGGCTTGGCGCGGACCTGCGACAGGATCGAGAGCCGCTCGCCCTCGCCGCCGGCGAGGATCAGCGTCAGGACGGACGAGGACACCCTGCGATTCTAGGCGCCGTCACCGCGCGAGGCGGCGGTCGTCAGCGCTCGACCCGTGCCCGCGCTCGGCGTCGCAGACGACGCCAACCGAGGACGCCGGCCAAGCCGGTGAGCCCAAAGCCGGGCACGAGGACGCCGGACGCGACCGATGACGCTGCCGCAGCTGCCGGCGCCGGCGGGATCGTCGGGGCCGGCGTGGCGCAGTTCGGATTGTTGCCCGGGCACTTCGGGCTCGGTAGCGGCGTGGGGGCGCCGGAGTCGGAGGGCTCGTCACTCGGTCCTGGCGTGGGTTGGGGTTTCGGCGTCGCGCGGCGCTCGCCACAGATGGACGGCCCGAAGTCGCTGTTGCCGGGGAGCGGCGTGATCTGCATCCAGACCTCGTCCGGACCCTTCTCCTTCATGTCGATGGGGTCACCCTTCGCCGCCGTCTGCCCGTTCACATAGCGGTCGGCCCAGCGCTGGGCCGACTCGACCCACTGGTCGGGACGACGGTCATCCGCCTTCACCTCGGCCACGATGTCGAAGCAGCCCTTGCTGTGGTACGTGTCGAGCGGCGGGACCGTCCCCTCCAGGAACGGCATCTCGCGCGTGGGACCGCAGTTGTCCGTCGCCTTGAGGCCGCTGAACGAGCAGACCTTCACCATCTGCACGTCGTCAGGCTTGCCGAACGAGGTCTGCGGCACCGCCGCGTCGCCGTTCCACGCCCAGGGCTGGTTGAGCGCGATGGTCATGAAGTCGTGCCACAGATAGAGCGGCCCGTCGGCACTGAAGAGGCCCTGGCCGAGCTTGTTGGAGAGAGGCTGCTGGTCGTTGTTGCCCATCCAGACGCCCACGGTGAGGCCGCCGGGCACGTAGCCGAAGCCGGAGACGTCACGGAAGTCGTTCGTCGTCCCCGTCTTGAACCCTGCCTGGCGCCGCGTGCCGTCGGGATCGAGCAGCTGCGCGCGCGAGCCCCAGACGACGTTCCGCTTCGGATCGGTGTTGCCCTCGAGGATCCAGTGCATCAGGTACGCCTCGCCGTTGGTCAGCGGCTCGGTGACCTGCGGCCCCCCCTCGTCGATCGAGTAGATGAGCCGGTTGTCGCGGTCGCGGATCTCGCGGATGGTGGTCGCGGGGTGCAGCTCGCCCTGCTGGGCGAAGACGCTGTAGGCCTGCGTCATGTTCTTCAGCGACACCGGGATGGAGCCAAGCGTCAGTGTCAGCCCGGGGTCGAGCCCGTTGATGTAGTCGACGCTGGCGATACCCATCTCCGCGGCGAACTGCGCCGTGGTGTCCTCGCCCGCGAGGTACTGCATCATCACTGAGGGCACGTTGAGGCTGTAGCGCACCGCATCCGCCGCCAGCAGGGGGCCGTGATCGTGGATGTCGGCGTTGGTCGGCAGGTACGAGGTTTCCTCCGTCTGCCCGAACTGCGTCACCGAGTCGACGAAGAACGTGGCCGGCGTCGCCTCGCGCGCCTTGAATGCGGAGCTGTACGTGATCGGCTTGAACGCGGACCCCGGCTGCCGCTTGCCGAGCCCGGCGACGTCGAACTGGCCCTGGACGCGGGGGTCCTCGCGGTTGTAGTAGTCGACCGAGCCGATGTAGGACACGATCTCGCCGGTCGCCGAGTTGATGGCGACGAGCGCGCCGTTGCCGACGTTCTTGTCGGCCAGCGCACTGACCCACTTCTGCACCTGCTCTTGCGCCTGCTGCTGCAGGCCGAGGTCGACGGTGGTCGTGATCCGGTAGCCACCGGTCCGCAGCTGGAGCGCGGGATCGCAGGTGTCGACGCAGCCAAGGGCGGCGAGGATCCCTTCCGCCTCGCGCTGCGCGGCGAGGGTGAAATGCGGCTCGAGCAGCGGCGTGCCGGCGCGCTGCGGCTCCATCTCGAGCCAGGTCGTCGCGTCGGCGGTGTCGTGCTCGGCCTTCGTGATGTAGCCCTCGCGGAGCATCGCGCCCAGGACCTGGTGGCGACGCTCGATCGCTGCTGCGGCCGCTTCGGGGCTGCCCGGCTCGCCACCGGGATTCTGGTACGGGTCGTAGACGCTGGGCAGCTGCGGCAGCCCGGCCAGGAACGCGGACTGCGCCAGCGTCAGGTCCGCCAGGTTCGTGACGCCGAAGTAGTTCGCCGCCGCGGCCTTCACCCCGTACGAGCCGTTGCCGTAGAAGACGAGGTTGAGGTACGTGGTGATGATCCGCTTCTTGCCCGCCTCGCCGGGATACTGCGCCGTCACCTCGCGCGCGAAGATCTGCTCGCGGATCTTGTCGTCGATGCCGGGGTTGCGGCGCGGCGCCGGCGGCGTGCAGACGTCCTGCTCCGCCGCATCGGTCGGCTCGGCGCTCGGATCAAGCGGGTTGGCCGCCTCGCTGGCAGGAATCTCGCCGCTCGCCGCGGGTGCCAACGATGTTGCGGCCTGCTGCTCGCTCAGCACCTCGGCGTAGTCGATCATCTGCTGTGTGAGGGTCGACGCGCCCTGGACGATGCCGCCGGCCTGCACGTTGGCATACACGGCGCGAAGAGCCGCGTAGTAGTCGACGCCGTCGTTCGTCCAGAAGGTCCGGTCCTCGGTCGCGACCGTGGCGTCGACGAGCGCCTCGGGGATGTCGTCGAACGCCACCGCGTCGCGATTCTGGCACTCGAAGCGCGCGAGCAGCGTCGTCCCGGTCCGATCGTAGACGTACGTCGACTGCGGCAGCGTCAGGTCGTCGAGGATGTTGGCCGCCGGCAGCCCGGAGGCGAAGTAATTGTAGGCGGCCAGCAGCCCGCCGGCCGTACCCAGCACCGAGCCACCGAACATGATGACGAAGGCACCGACGATGACGACGAAGGCGGTGGTGAGGCTGCGGCGCTTGCTCGAGCCGCGGACGGTGCTGCGCCGCATCATCAACCGATGGCGACGCCGCTGCATGACCGGACGCATTGGCGGCTACGGTAGCAGTCGCGCGCGGGGCGGTCGAATCACGTTTCCTTTACCGAACGAACCCCGCGAGGTCGGCCAGCGGCCCGAGCAGCGCCGGCTCACGCAAGAGCGTCAGCACCGCACCGATGACGAGGAACGGGCCGAAGGGGATGTACGTCTTCATCGCCGCCCGGCCGGTGGCGAGAAGGGCGATGCTCACCGCCGCGGCGCCGAGTGCCGCGATGAAGACTGCCCCGAAGATCGCCGGCCAGCCGAGGATGAGGCCCAACGGCGCCACGAGATAGAGGTCACCCAGCGCCACGCCCTGGCGCACCACCACACCCACGATGGCGAGGAAGGCGACGGCGCTCACGGCGCCGATGAGCGCGTCGAGCGGCGTCACGCTGGGGTTGAGCGCCACGAAGGCGACGCCCACGACGATCAGCGGGTCGAGCAGGATATGCGGAAGGCGCCGCTGCTCCCAGTCCGTGGCAGTGAGCAGCACGAGCAGCGCCAGCACCGCGAGATGCACGAGGGTCGCCCACCAGGGCAGCGTCGACCGCGCCACGACGGCCCAGCCGGCCACACCGGCGGCCACGGCCAGGACGACGGTCCGCGGGCGCGGCGCGGCGCGACTCGCCTCATCGGCGGGCCAGACGCTGGCGAGGCGCTCCGCCGCCGCACCCAGCACGGCGAACAGCGCTCCCGCCCCGAGGGCAGCCAGTGCCACGATCAGCTCCTTAGCGGGCGCGGGCGCGGGCCCGGTGCCCGCGCGCACCGAGGCATCCTACCCATCCCACCGCCCGCCGTGACATGGCCCGATCGTCACCCGCTGGCACGCCACCTGCCATGCAGAGGCCATCTGCCGTCGTCGCTGCGACGCCGGCGCTCACCGCACAGGGGAGTAACGACCGATGGATTCTGATCGCGCGGAAGGACCGCTCAAGGAAGCGGCCGGCAAGGTCAAGGAAGAGTGGGGCAACGCCACCGACAACTCGGCGACCGAGGCCGAGGGCAAGTCGGAGCAGGCCGAGGGCAAGCTCCAGGGCGACTGGGGCAAGGCGAAGGACGACGTCCGCGACGCAGTCGACGACTGACCGCCGCACCAGACCGATGACGCCCGCCGGCACCGCCGGCGGGCGTCGTTGTACCTCCCGGCTCAGGCGCCGCGGGCGAAGTCAATCGCCAGCCGGGCGAGCGTGGTGACGCCGGTGCCGACGGCTCCCTTGGGGTTGCTCGCCTTGTCGGCGCTGAGGTAGGCCGAGCCGGCGATGTCGACGTGGACCCACGGCTTGGTCGCGAACTCGGCGAGGAAGACAGCGCTCTTGATGAGCGACGCGTCGCGACTGCCCGAGTTCACCATATCCGCGTGCGCGGAGTCATACGCGGGCCGGTACTCCGTCGCGAGCGGCATCTCCCAGAACCACTCGCCGGTCGCGTCCGCGGCCCTGGCGACCTCCGCACCCCACTCGCGCGGCCGCGCGAAGTAGGCACTGATGAGGTCGCCGAAGGCGACCGCGGCGGCGCCGGTCAGCGTCGCGATATCGACCAGGTGCGTTGCGCCCTGGAGCTCCGCCCAATGGAGCGCGTCGGCCATGATGAGACGGCCCTCGGCATCGGTGTTCGTCACCTCGATCGTCTTGCCGTTCATGGCCCTGACGACGTCGCCGGGGCGCTGCGCGTTGCCGCCGGGCATGTTCTCCACCATCGGTGCCACGGCCATGAGCGGCGCGTCGGGGGCGATGCGAGCCACGGTCCGAGCCGCGGCGACGACCGCGGCCGCGCCCGACTTGTCGTGCTTCATCTCCTCCATCCGGTCCGCCGGCTTGATGCTGATCCCGCCGGAGTCGAAGCAGACGCCCTTGCCGATCAAGGCGAGGCGCCGCTCGGGGTTGGCCTTCTCCCAGCCTGGGAGCTTGATCGCGATGAGCCGTGGCTCGTGCGTTGCGCCCTGGCCTACACCGAGCAGGGCACCCATGCCAAGCGCCTTCATCTCGGGCACGCCGAGCACCTCGACGGTGCAGCCGTCGGACTCGAGGCCGCGCGCGACCTCTGCCATCGCCTCGGGAAAGAGATCATTCGAGGCGCGGTTGGCGAGGGTGCGGCCGAACTCGACGCCCTCCGCCATCACGACCGCCTGATCAAGGTCCTCCTGCGCGGGCGCGTCCGGCCCGACGAGGATGAGCTCCTCGACGCTGCGCAGCATCGCCGGCGTGTCACGCACCCGTCCGTAGATGGCGTGGGGTCGGTACGTTCCCTGGCTCGCCCCGACGGCAGCAGCGGTATAGCCGTCCAGGTCCTCGCCGTCGCGAAGCCAGAACGCAAGTGACGTCGCCGCGCGGCCCTGGAGCCGCCGCGTGGCGGTCGATGCCATCCGGCGCGCCCGCCACGGGCCGCGTCCGCGCCTGACGCCGTTCACGAGCAGGATCTTGCCGACCGGGAGGTCTCCGCCATCGATGAGCGCGGTGTGATGCTCGACGATGTTGAATTCGCCCCAGTCGATGGCCGCGCGGATCACGCCCCCCGAGGCGGCGTCGAGCTCGGCGAGCTCTCGGCCCATCTCGCGGTCTTCCTTGTAGATCGGGACGGCGAGGACATCGGCCTCCACCGATGACGGGGCGGTCGTTACGGCGCGCAGGCGCATGTGCAGCAGGTCTCCTGATGAGTTGACGTGGACCGGATGCTCCGCCGTGGGCAGCCACATCGGTCAAACGAGTATAGACCCGTGACTGCCCGTCAATCCGGCGTGCGCCAGGCGTACATCACGAAGCGGCTGCCGCGGTCGACGATGGCGCCGGCCGCTGGCTCCTGGTCGTAGACGCCCGGCTCGACGCCCGCGCGCGTGTCGAAGTTCAGGGTCCAGTTGAGGCCGGTATCGCGGGCCGCCTGCTCGGCCTTCGCCTCGCTGAGCCCGACGGTATCGGGAATCCGCACCTTGCCGGCGGGCAGGCTTGGCGTCTCCGCGCCGCTCCCCGCATCCGACGCTCCGGGTGTCCCCGGCGGGCCCGAGGCGGAGGAGAGGACGAGCCAGACGACGAACGCGCCGGCCGCCAGGCCCGCGAGGGCGACGATCCAGCCGCCGATGCCGCCTCGGCGATGCCGCCGTGGGGAGCGATCGGAACGTGCCGGCACCGGCCGCGGTCGCTCCGCCGGGGCGGCCACGGGCATCGCCAGCGGCGGAACGTAGCCTGCGGCGCCACGTGCCGTCGCCACCGGCATTGTCCGCGTCTCGTCGAACGCCGGCGCCACTCGCTCGTCCAACGCGGCCTCAAGCGCGGCGGCCATCGCGCCGGCCGACCGGAACCGATCGGCGGGTCGCGGCCGGAGTGCCTGGGCGATGACGTCGTCGAGTTGCGCCGGGACGCCGCTCGCCAGCGTCGAGGCGCCAGGGGCCCCCGCCTCCTGCGCGCGCAGCATTTCGTCCGCGTTGCCGGCGTCGAACGGCACCCGGCCGGTCAGCGCCTCGAAGAGGACCACCCCAACCGCGAAGAGGTCGCTCGGCGGCGTCAGCGACTCGTCGCGGAGCTGCTCGGGTGGCATCACGTGCAGCGAGCCGATGGAGGTCCCGGGCCGATCCCCGCCCGCCGGCGTGCGCGCGATGCCGAAATCGATGAGCTTGCTCGGCCCCGGCCCGACCATCACGTTGCTGCTCTTCACATCGGCGTGGACGAAGCCGCGGTCGTGGACGGTGGCGAGGCCGGCCAGCATCTCGCGGACGATCGCCACCGCCTCGCGCGGCGGCAGCGATCCGTCGGCGCTGATCCGCTGACGGAGGGTGCGGTACCGGGTCAGCAGCTCCATCACGATGTAGCGGACCTTCCCGTCCTGCCCCGAGTCGTAGACGTGCACCAGGTTCGTGTGCGCCAGTCCCGCCGCCGTTCGAGCCTCACCTAGGAACCGATCACCGAAGGCCGCGTCGGACGCGTACGGCTCCGACAGCACCTTCACCGCGACGTCGCGAGCCAGTCGCTCGTCGTGCGCGCGGTAGACGCCCGCCATGCCGCCGCGCGCCAGCAGCTCGTCGATGCGGTAGCGATCGGCGATGCGGCGCCCGATGAGGTCGTCGGCGGCGGAGGGCGGCGTCACGTGGCCTAGGGTGCCTCACCCGAAGCCGACCGCGCCAGCAGCCCGGCGCGCACCGGACGGAGCGCATCCTGCGCATCGGCGACGGCTCGCGCCAGCGCCGCCAGCTGCTGCAGCTGGAGCCCCACCACGCGGGAGGCGCCCTCGCTCGTCGCCAATGCGAGTGCTCGGTCCGACACGGGCGCCTCACCGGCCGCGTCGCGCAACCGCGCCCGTGCCGCATCGGCCGCCGCGGCATCCCCATCGTCGAGCGCCCGCGCCGCATCGCCGACCGCGCCGATCAGGTCGTTCGTGGTCTCAAGCCAGAGGCGCAGCTCCGGCAGGGCGAGTGCCAACGGCTCGATCCGCTGATGCGCCGTGGCGGCGCGGTCTGCGCTCGCGCGTGCCGTCGCCGCATCCTCGTGGTCAAGGGCGGCCGCCGCCGTGGCCAGCTCGTCGAGAACGAGCGCGGCGTCGGCGCGGAACGCGATGAAGCCCGCCGCCGCTCCGGCCGCGTTCTCGATCTGCTGGCCGGCACTGGTGGCGCGTGCCCCGGTCACCTCAAGCTGAGGGACGTCCAGGTCGAGCGGTGAGCACCGTGACGCCAGGCGGCGGAGCGCCACGGCGGCGGCGTCGACCGGGTCGGCGGCCGCGTTGGCAGCCGCCCCAGCAGCGTCGAACCTCGCGGCGTCGAGCGCGTCGCCGGTGCTCGCGTTGGCCGATGCGCGGCGCGTGGCCTCGATCGCGTCGCCGAGCCGCGAGGCCGCCGCTTCGAGCGCCTGGTCGGCAGTATCGAGCGCGTCCTGCGCCGCCGCCACGGCCGTGGCCCAGCGCGGAGGGTCCGCGTCGCGCAGGTCCGGCGCGCGCATCCCGAAGATGACGAGCGGAATGAGAACGCCGGCGGCCAGGAAGAGCGTCGCGGATCGACGGTGCGGATGGCGGCGTGCGCCTATCATCGCCGCGTGGATCCGCGGGCCGAGCTGCGGGCACTGCCGAAGGCCGAGCTCCACCAGCACATCGACGGCGCGCTCCGACCGTCCACGGCGGTCGAGCTGGCCGGGGAGGTGGGCATCGCCCTGCCCGGGCTCGACGAGGCTCGCGCGCGCCTCGGCGCCCCACCCCGCCCCGCCGACCAGGCGGCGCTGCTGCGGTACTTCGACCTGCCGATCGCCCTCCTGCAGCGCGCAGCGGCGCTGACGCGCGTCACCACCGAGCTCGTCGAGGATCTCGCCGCCGAGAACGTGCGGTACGCGGAGCTGCGCTGGGCGCCGCGCCTCCACCTCGGGGATGGCCTCGCGGTGGACGAGGTGCTGGCCGCGGTGGCGGACGGCATTTCGGCGGCCGCCAGGACCCTCGGCAGTGGCGCGCCGCTGGTCGGCCTCATCGTGACGGCGATGCGCAACCATCCGCCGGCGGCCAACGTGCGGCTGGCCGAGGCGGCCGCCGGCTTCGGCCGCCCGGTGATCGGCTTTGACCTCGCCGGTCCCGAGGCGGGATATCCCGCGCCGCCCCACGCCGCCGCGTTCCTCGCCGCCGAGCGTGGCGGGCTGGCGCTGACAGCGCACGCGGGCGAGGTGCCGGGAAGCGACCGCGTCGCCGAGGTTCTCGACCTCGGCGTACGCCGCATCGCCCACGGCACAACCGTCGCGAGCGATGATGCGCTGCTCGCGCTTGTGCGTGCGCGCGACATCACTCTCGACCTCTGCCCCACCAGCAACGTGCAGTCCGGAATCGTGGCTGACCTGGCGAGCCATCCGGTGGCGCTGCTGCATCGGTCCGGCATCTCTGTGACCATCTCGACCGACGACCGCACCGTCAGCGACACCAGCCTCACCGACGAGCTCGCGCGGACGGCGCGGGCGACCGGGCTGACCGATGGCGAGCTGGCTGCCATAGCCATCAATGCCTTCCACCGTGCCTTCGCACCCCGCAACGTCATGGAGCCGCTCGCCGCCGCCGCCGAACGTTCGTGGTCCGCCTGGGCGACCCGCACGACGGCGTGATCAGCCCCCCGCCAGGAGCGCGGGCAGGTCGGCGGCGCTCGCCATCACCGCGCTCGGCGCCCGCTCCCCGTCCAGCTGCGCCGCCGACGCCGCGTCCGCGATCCCGCTGAGCACGAGCAGCGAGGCGATTCCCGCCCGGTTGGCGGCCACGATGTCGGCGGCCGGGTTGTCGCCGACGACGATCGCCGCGTCCGGGGCCACGCCGGCGGCCTCCAGGATGGCGGTGAACATCGCCGCCGATGGCTTCCCGATGATGGCCGGCTCCACGCCCGCCGCGACCGCGATCGCCGCGACGCCGCTCCCGGCGCCGGGGAGGAAGCCCGCCGCCGTCGGGTAGCGCTCGTCGGCGTTGGTGGCGATGAAGCGCGCGCCGTCGCGCACCGCCTGCGACGCGGCGGCCACGTCGTGGTAGCGCAGGTCGCGGTCGAGCCCCACCACCACCGCGTCGAAGCGCTCGGTCAGCGGGCCTCCGTCGTACCCGCGCGCCGCCGCCGCGTCGCCATCGATCGCGTCGAACCCGGCGGCCCGCAGCTCCGCGAAGAGGCCGTTCTCCCCCACGCCCAGGATGCGTCGCACCGTCGGCTCGTGCCGCTGCAGGTACGCGATCGTGGCCGAGGTGGAGGTCGTGATCGCGTCGCGCGTTGTCGCGATCCCCATCTCGCCCAGCCGCGTGACGTAGGCGTCGCGGTCGGCGGTCGAGTTGTTGGTTGCAAACCGCGTGAGCACGCCAGCGCCGGCGATTCGAGTGATCGCATCGGCGACCCCGGGCACCGGATCGGCACCGCGATAGACGACCCCGTCGAGGTCGAAGATCACGAGGCGCGGGTGCGTCGGGAGGTCGAGCATTGCGCTGCATGATAGAGATCGGCCCGCGTGCCCCGGGCCGGATCGATCCGTGCGACGAGAAACCTGGACGGCCGCCTAGCTGGTTGCCTCGCGCTCATACGGCCGCCCGTCGGCTGCCGGCGGCGTGCTACGCCCGATCAGGCCAGCGAGGACGAGGATCGTCGCGACGTACGGGAGGGCGCTGAAGACCTGCGAGGGGATCAGGTTGACGATGTCGCCGAGCTGGCCGATGGGCGGCGCCGAGCCCTGCGGCCCGATCATCTGGCCGAGGACGGTGAAGAGCGCGAAGAAGACGGCTGCGCCAAAGGCGCCGACAGGCGTCCAGCGGCCGACGATCATCGCCGCCAGCGCGATGAAGCCGCGCCCCGCCGTTCCACCCGCCTGGAATGAATTCGAGATCTCCATCGACAGTACCGCGCCACCGAGCCCGGCGAAGGCGCCCGCGATCAGCACGTTGCGGTAGCGGAGCCGGATGACGTCGATCCCGACCGTCTCGGCCGCCTTCGGGTGCTCGCCCACCGCCCGTGTGCGCAGGCCCCACCGAGAGCGGAAGAGGAAGACCTGGAGGACGACGACCGCGACGAGCAGGCCGATCGTCAAGGGTCCCTGGTTCACGAACGTTTGAAGGAACCAGCCGATAACGGGAGCGTGCGCGAGGTCGGTGGGAATCGGCACGCTCGTGAAGAGGCCGGCGCTCGTCGGCGATGACGAGGCGATCACGTTGTTGAGATAGCCGGTGATGCCGAAGGCCAGGATGTTGATGATCGTCCCGCTGATGATCTGGTCGATCCGCAGGCTGATCGAGAGCCAGGCGTGAAGCAGCGAGATGAGCACTGCGGCCACGATGGCACCGATGAGCGCGATGAGCAGGGGAAGCGTGATGCCGAGCGGTCCCGGCTCTGCGTGCCCAAGGAGCCCGACCGCCGCGATCCCGGTGACCCAGCCGGCGAAGGCGGCGGTCAGCATCGTTCCCTCGATGCCGATGTTCACGATCCCGGAACGCTCGCAGATCACCCCGCAGAGGGCCCCGTAGCCGAGGGGGGTCGCCGCGACGAGGATCGTCGGAGCCGCGTCGGGGAGCCGCTGCACGAGGTAGCCGATGAATTGCAGGACGAGCCCGAGAACCGGGATGGCGTAGAAGTCCATCAGCTGAGCGACTCTCCTCCGCCCGCGTAGGAAGCGGTGACGGTCGGCGCTTCGGCCGGAGTCGCACCGCCGCCTCGACCGAGCGCACGGGCGAGGACGGGCAGCGCGACGAGGACAAGGAGGATCACGCCCTGGAGCACGTCGACGAGCTCGCGTGGCGTCGAGGCGATGACCTGCATCGGTCCGGCGCCTGCGCGCATCGCCCCGAAAAGGAGGGCGGCGGGGAGGACGGCAATCGGGTTCGACCGCGCGAGCAGGGCGACGGCGATCGCGTCGAAGCCGACCGACGTCGTGTAGCTCGTCTGCGTCTTGTGGATGACGCCGAGGAGCTCGCCGGCGCCAGCCATCCCGGCGAGGGCGCCGGACATCGCCATCGTCAGCGGGATAATCACTCGGGGTCGCATCCCCGCGTAGCGCGCCGCGTCCGGGTTCGCGCCCGCCGTCCGGATCTCGAATCCAAGGGTCGTACGCTGGAGCAGCCACCCGACGGCGACGGCGGCGAGGACGGCGATGATCAGCCCCACGTGACCGGTCGTGCCGAAGAGGATCGGCAGCGCCGCGTTTCCCACGTCAAAGGTCACCGGCGCCGGAGCCCGCGGAACGCGCAGCGGACCGGCAACGAACGCCGCCAGGATGTTGCCGGCGACGTAATTGAGCATGATCGTCGTGACCACCTCGTGGGCGCCGGTTCGCGCCTTGAGGTAGCCGGGAATGAAGCCCATCGCTGCGCCCGCCAGCGTCCCGGCAAGGAAGGCGACCGGGGCAGCGATGATTGTCGGCTGGTCCGATAGCGCGACACCGACGGCCACCGCTGCGAGCACGCCCATGAGCAGCTGCCCCGTGACACCGATGTTGAACAGGCCCGCCTTGAAGCCGAGCGCTACGGCGAGCCCCCCGAAGACGAGCGGCGCGGTGAAGACGAGTGTCCCTACGACCGCGTCGAAGCTGAGGAGCGATCCGGAAACGAGCGCCCCGTATGCCTTCAGTGGCTGTTCAAGGACGAGTGTTCCATTCTTGATCCATGCCGCGATGTAGACGAAAAACGATCCGATGAGGACGGCCATCACGATCGCGGCGACCGGCAGGATGAGCGCCGTCTGCCACGGGGTTCCGTCCGGATCGGAGCTGGCACGCGTACGCCGAAGGAACGAGAAGAAGTTGCTCATTCGTCGTCTCGCCGCGGTGTCGTCGGATCCGGCGCCTCGCCCTCCTTGCCGCCGACAACCGACCCCTCCTGTCGCGCACCGGTGGCCATGAGGATGCCGACCTCGTTCCGATCCGCCGTCCGTCCGTCGACAATCGCCACGATCTGGCCGCGGTACATCACCGCGATCCGATCGCTCATCTCGAGTACCTCGTCGAGCTCGGCGGAAACGAGGAGGATCGCAGTCCCGGCGTCGCGCTTCGCGATGGCCCGGCGGTGGATGAACTCGATGCTGCCGACGTCGAGCCCCCTTGTCGGCTGGTCGAGGACGAGCAGGCGACGGTCACCGGCAAACTCGCGCGCGACGATGAGCTTCTGTTGATTGCCCCCGGAGAGCGTCCCGGCAGTCACACGGGCTGATGGCGTCCGAATGTCGTACTCGTCGATCGCCTCGCGACCTCGCCCCTCGATGGCGGCGTCGTTGCGCAGGATTCCACGCGAATATGGGGCGCGGTAGTAGTCGGTGAGCACGAGGTTGTCGGCGACGTTGAAGCCGAGCACCAGCCCGAACCGATGCCGATCGGCTGGGACGTAGCCGACGCCGAGGTTCGTCATCTCGCGGGTCGATGCGCGGGTCACGTCGCGGCCGTCGAGGGTGACGCTGCCGCCGGTCGGCTGGCGCAGGCCGACGATCGCCTCGACGAGCTCCTCCTGCCCGTTGCCGGCCACGCCGGCGACCCCGAGGATCTCGCCGGCGCGGATCTCGAAGTCGACGCCGCGGAGCGCCTCGCGGCCGCGGTCGTTGGTCGCATGCAGGCCGCGCACCTCAAGGCACGGCTCCCCGGGACTCGACGTCCCGCGGTCGACGACGAGCTGGACGTCGCGGCCCACCATCAGGGCCGCCAGATCATCCTCATCCGTTTCCGATGGCAGGCGCTCGGCGACGACGCTCCCCCGCCGGATCACGGTGATCCGATCCGCAATCTCGAGGACCTCGTACAGCTTGTGGCTGATGAAGATGATCGCCGTGCCCAGCTCGCGGCTGAGCTGACGCAGGACGGTGAAGATCTCGCGTGTCTCCTGGGGCGTGAGCACCGCGGTCGGCTCGTCGAGGACCAGGACGCGGGCGTTGCGGTAGAGCGCCTTCAGGATCTCGACCCGCTGCTGCCAGCCGACGGACAACGCACCGACCGTGGCGTCGGGATCGAGCTCGAACCCGAACCGACGGCCGAGCTCCCGTATCCGTTCGTGCGCCGCACGACGGTCGAGGAAGACCGCGTTGGCCATCGGCTCCTCGCCGAGCAGGATGTTCTCGGCGACCGTCATCACCGGCACGAGCATGAAGTGCTGGTGGACCATGCTGATGCCGCGTGCGATCGCGTCGGTGGGCCCGCTGATCCGGACCGGTGACCCGTCGATGAGGATCTCCCCCTCGTCGGGCCGAGCCAGCCCATAGAGAATGTTCATCAGCGTCGTCTTGCCGGCGCCGTTCTCGCCCAGCAGCGCATGGATCTCGCCGGGGCGAACCTGCAGCGAGATGTCGTCGTTGGCGACCACGCCCGGGTAGCGCTTCGTGATGCCGCGCATCTCCAGGGCAGGGGCGCGAGTGGCACCAGGGGCGCGGTCGGGTTCGGTGCTCACCACGATCGAGAACCTCGCGTTGCTCGAGCCGGGTCCGGCCCGAGCGTCCCGGTAGGGTACAGAAACGCGGACCGGTCGAGTCGCCTCGACCGGTCCGCGCAGGGACTACCCGCAAACGGACCTACTGCAGCGAGCCGCAGTTGTCCGGGCAGGTCTTCAACGAGCCGTCCTTCATGCCGGCCAGTGCCTGGTCGAGCAGGCTCTGCGTATCGGACGCCCACTTGTCGGCATTGTCGTGAGCATCGGCCACGCCGATGCCGTCGTTGTTCGCGTCGTACAGCACGTCGCCGGGGGTCGCCGAATCGCCCGCGATCTGCTTCAACGTATCCGACACGGCCACCTCGAGGTGCTTCTCCGCACTCGTGAGGAGACACGGATCCGCTGCCGCATACGAGTCGTACTGGTCCACGTCGACACCGATCCCGAGGATGCCGGCGGCGCATGCCGAGTCGAGGACGCCGTTCCCGGTCAGGCCGGCCACCTGGAAGAGGACGTCAACATCGGTGTTCTGCCGCAGGAAGTTGTCGGCGAACGTCTTGCCACCCGCCTGGTCCTGGAATGCCGCCGGGCTGAAGTCATTCGTGACGTAGGCGCTGATGACCTGGATGTCGGCCTTGACAGACTTGGCGCCGAGCTCATAGCCCTGGATGTAGCGCACGCACGGGGCGCAGATGCTCGTCCCGCCGATCGCGCCGATCACGCCAGTCGAGCTCGCGCCCGCGGCGACGATTCCGGCCAGGTACCCGGCCTGGTCCTCCTGGAAGTTGATCGAGACGTACTTCGGCAGAAGCGTCTTCGCGTCACCGGCGCACGTGAAGGTGCTGTCGGGGAGGCCAGCGTCGTCCACGCAGATCGGGCTCTGGTCGACCCCGATGAACCACGTGTCGGGATTGTCATGCGCCGCCTGGACCGTATCGGACGCGAGATTGAAGCCGACGGTCACGATGACATCGTAGCTCTGGTCGACGAACGACTTGATCGAGGGCGCGTAATCGGAGGCGCTCGTCGGAACGATCGACTGAGGCTCGGGAGCGCCGATCTCGGATGCCCCCGACTGCGCCCCCTTGAACGAGTATTCGTTGAAGTTCTTGTCGTTCAGCGTGCCGATGTCGGTCACCACGCCGATCTTCAGATCCGACGACGGCGCGGCCGATGCGGACTCCGATGCCGCCATGGACTCCGATGCCGCCATGGACTCCGACTGGCTGGTTGAGCTTGACGGGCTTGACGACGCCCCGCTGCTACAGGCCGCCAACAGGATGGCCACGCCCGTGAACAGGGTCGGGCCAAGCGAGCGCTTCTGCATGTATCCTCCTCAGGGTCCGAGCGCCACCAATCAGTGAGTTGGGAAGGGGGCAGGCTCGGCACGCGGTCGCATGCGGAAGCGACCTTTGGCGCATTGTAGCCACCCATGCTGCTCGGATTCAAGGGGCAATCGCAGCAACCGGCGACATGAAATCGGCGGCCGCGTCAGCGCGTACGCCTCCCGGAGCGGTTCACCCGATGCTCGGCGTCTCCGCTTCGGCGGCGACATGGTGCGCGGCGGGGGGCATGCTCAGCAGGTCCACCGGCAGGTCGGCCGCGGCCAGATCCGCGATCACCGGCGCCCGGTCATAGTCGACGTTGCGGAAGCCGACCACGATGTCGCCGCCGACGTAGATGACCGCATAACGTGCCCGGGCATCACCGTCCGCACCGCAGCCCACCGATCCGGCGGCGACGAAATGCGCCGCCCCGATGACACGATGGAACGACTCATGGGTGTGGCCGAAGCAGAAGAGGTCGTCGCCCTCGTCGGCGGCGATGCGGGCAAAGGCACGCGACGGACGGTCCGCCCAGAGGTACTCCGTTCGCCGGATGGTCGAGCCATGGAAGAGCAGCGCCGAGCGATCCTCGGCCTTCACGCGCAGCGTCATCGGCAGCGACCGCAGCCAGGCCCGATGTTCGTCGTCGAGCGTCTCGCGCGTCCAGCGCAGCGACCGCTCGCCGCCCTGCTCCGCGTCGATGCTGCCCCAGAGCGAGCCGGACGTCTCGCGGTCCATCCCCACCGCCTCGTCCCAGTTGCCCTGCACCGTCGGCACACCGAGCCGCTGCAGCTCGGCGCAGACCTCGTTGGGATGCGGACCGCGCCCCACGACGTCGCCGAGACACCACAGCTCGTCGCAGCCGATGCGCGCCGCGTCGTCCACGACGGCGCGCAGCGCCGGCAGGTTCGCGTGCAGGTCGGCGATCACGGCGATGCGCATGGGCGCATTCTGAGCGACCGATCGGTCGCTCCACAATCCCCCGATGCGGCCAGGCCCGGGCCGGACGATCCGCCGCCCGGCGAGTGCTCAGGCGGTCGCGACCCCTGCACCGGCAGCAACGCCAGTACCGGCGCCGGCGAACGGCGCGGCGGCGACGCTGATGCGTCCGGCGACGGTGCGTGCCAGCTCACGCAGCGCGACGTAGGCGCGCGAGTCCTCGCCGCCCGGATACTGGGGCGAGGTGATGGGGACGCCGGCGTCGCCGCCGGTGCGCACCCCCGGCTCGAGCGGGATGCGACCCAGGACGTCAAGCTCGAGCTCGCGGGCGATCTTCTCCCCGCCGCCGGAGCCGAAGATGTCGTGCTCCTCGCGGCAGTTCGGGCAGATGAAGCCGCTCATGTTCTCGACCACGCCGAACGTTCGGACGTTGACCTTGTTGAACATCGCGATCGCCTTGCGGGCGTCGGCCAGGCTCACCTCCTGCGGCGTGGTGACGACGACCGCGCCGGTGAGCGGAATGAGCTGGCTCAACGACAGGACGGCGTCGCCGGTGCCGGGCGGCAGGTCCACCACCAGGTAGTCGAGCTCGCCCCACTCGACGTCGCGCAGGAACTGCTGGATCGCCGAGTGAATGAGCGGACCGCGCCAGATGACCGGTGCATCGCCGGTGAGGAAGTACTGGATGCTCATCATCCGCACGCCGTGGCTCGTCACCGGGTTGACACGTCCACCGGTCCCGGTCACATGCGCGCCGGTGGTGCCCATCATGAGCGGCACGTTGGGGCCGGTGATGTCGGCGTCGAGCAGGCCGACTCGCGCACCGTCGCGCGCGAGGCTGACCGCGAGGTTGACCGCGACCGTGGTCTTCCCCACGCCGCCCTTACCGGATGCGACGGCGATCGTGTTTCGCACGCCCGGGATCAGATCCGCGGCGGGACCGCCGAAGCTACGCTTCACGTTGCTGGCCCAGTCGACGCGGACGACATCGGCCCCCAGCGCGCCGAGCTCGCGGGTGATGTCGTTCTCGATTGTCGCCTTCAGGGGGCAGGCAGGCGTGGTCAGCTCGACGGTCAGGTCAACGACGCTGCCCTCGATGGTGACCTGTTTCACCATTCCCAGCGACACGAGATCGCGCCCGATCTCCGGGTCCTTGACCCTGCCGAGGGCCGTCATGATGTTGTCGTTCGTCAGCATCTCGGGCATGCGCGCGTTCCGGACGTCCTTTCAAATGGCACCGATGGTGGCTACGGGGAGCGTATCAGAGGTGGCGATTCGGGTCAGGCGAGGCCCCCGCCGTCGGGACTTGGCCGCGTACCGATGTGGGGCGGCGATGAGTCACCGAGATCGCGCGCCGCCGCGCTCTCCCGCCCGGTTCCGCCGATGGATCACCGGTGACGATGCCAGCGCTGCGCCCAGACGCGCCCGTCCCGCGCCCCAGGCGGCGATGGAACGTCGAAAGCGCACCCGGGCACCGGCCCCGGCGCATTCCCGGTGATTGATCACCGCATGGGTCAGGCGCGGGAGAGAACGATGCGGGCGCGCCCTACGCCAGGCCCTCGAAGAGCGAGTCCTCGACCGCCTCGCCATTACCGGCGGGAACGGCCAGGTTGGAGCGCACGAGGCGGTACGCCTCGGTCGCGAGGTAGGCGTCACGATCCTCCACGGTCCAATCGCTGAACGCGCCGGTCGACCCGGTCTGGGTCACGTGCCGGTTGATGGCAGCCAGCTTCAGCGGTGCCAGCTCGCCGAGGTCGAGCGTGAGCGTCGCGGGCGCGGCTGCCACCGACATGCCCGGCACCGGTATCCCCGGCACCGTGACCGCGCCGCCGGCCGCCACGAGCTCGTAGAGCTTTGCGGCTCGCCACGCTACCTGGTCCTCCTCGAGATCGTCTTCGTAGGCGAGCGGCTCGCCGGCCTGCTCGAAGGCGTCACGCACGGCGCGATGCATGACCACGTGATCCGCGTCACCGGTGAACCCATCGGGGCCGAACGAGAGGACGACCTCCGGCCGGTGCATGCGGATCGGCTCCACCACGCGCCCCACCAGCTCGTCGTAGTCCACCGCGCCGAGCTGGGTCTCGGAATAGTCGAGCATGCGGAGCACGCGAACGCCGAGCATCGCCACGCTCCGCCGCAGCTCGTCCTCGCGGACCGTGTCGAGATTCCGCCAGACAGTGGGCTTGGTGTAATGGCGGTTGCGGCCGCCCGGGGCGGGCGCCTTGTCGAGAAGCCGGGCGTCGAAGACGCCGCGCGTCGCGCACACGACCACCACGTAGGCGCCACTCGCCGCAGCGCTGGCGATCGCACCACCGAACCCGAACGCCTCGTCGCCGGGATGGGCGACGATGGCCATCAGGCTGCGGACGGGGGCGCGCTCACGGACCGGTCGCCAGATCGAGGACACGGCCCGGAGTATATCGGTCTACGAAGGCGCTCCGATGCGCTGCCGCGCACCCTCGTTGATGGGCAGGACGACGCGCTCGATGGCCGGGGCACGGTCGACGAACGACGCCGCGTGGCCAACTTCGATGGCGTGCGCCACCTCCGCGTCATCGAGGATGTCGTGACGCAGCAGGAGATTGAGCTCGTCACGCAGGTACGAGCGCAGCATCTCCGGACCATCGGTCGAGATGGTGAACGCAACGTCATGCTCGACCAGGCGGCGCAGGTGGCGCCGGATCTCGTCGATGTCGGCCACGACCCCGGTGTTGAGGTTGGACGATGGACAGATCTCGAGGACGATCCCCCGCTCGCGCAGGAGGTCCATGACCGTCGGGTCGAGCGCGCTCTTGATCCCATGACCGATGCGCGACGGCTCGAGTGCCTCGACCGCCTCACGCACCTCCTCCGGCCCACCGGTCTCGCCGGCGTGAACGGTGATGCCGAGGCCGGCCCGGCGCAGCTCGGCGAAGATGTCGCGGTACTCCGCGAACCGGAACGCATCGACGACGGGACCGGCGATGTCGACCGCCACCACGCCCCGCGTCTTCCAGCTGATGGCCTTGGCGGCGATGATCTCGTTCAGGTCACGGCTGAAGGCACGATCGAGGCAGAAGATCAGCCCGGCACGTACCTGCGGATACTCGAGCATGGCGCGGTCCATGCCACGCACCGCCGCCGCGATGATGTGGTCGAGATCCTGCTCCCCGCCCCGGTTGCGCTTCATCGGGTTGAAGCGCAGCTCGAGCTGGGTCACGTTGGTGTGGCGGTACGCACCGCCGATCACCTCGTAGACGCTGCGCTCGACGGCGGTGGGGCTGGACTGGATCAGCTCGGTCCAGTGGAAGAGGTCGAGGTAGGCCTGGAAGCCTCGTTTGCGGCGCCCCACCGTGATGAGGTCGCGGAACGCCCAGTAGTCCTTGGTGGGCAGCCGGATCCCCTGGGCGTGCGCGATCCCCCACATGATGGCGGGCGTGACCGCGGCACCGAGGTGGACGTGGAGCTCGGTCAGCGGGGTCGTGCGACTGATGCGGGGTACCGCCATCCGCTCCGATCGATTGCGTGCGATGCGGCGAGTGTAGCGCAGCCCCGGCCGGGGTCGGGAGGCCGGATGCGGATGCTAGAATCGCCCCGCCATGCAGCTCATCACCGATGCCATCGAGTGGTTCGCCAACGATGGCGGGACCACCATTGCGACGCTCTTCCCATTCATGCTCCTGGGCCTCGCCGGACTGTACGTGCTCTGGCTCGTCGTCGGCTACCTGCGCGTCTCGCAGGTGGCGATCGAGCAGGACGGGCCGGGCGCACAGGCCGCGGTGCTGCTGCCGCCCGCGGCGGATGGTCAGCGCGCTGCCGCGCCGCGGGGAGTCCCGTACTGTCCGGTGGATGGGCTGCAGTACCCGCCCGGGGCACGCTACTGCGTCCAGGACGAGTCCGAGCTGCTGCTCGCCTGCGCCAGCTGCGGCACCGTGATCCGCGCCGCCGCCGAGAGCTGCTACCACTGTGGAACCCGCTCCACCACGGCCGCGTCCGACTCGCACTGACCGGCCCGCCTCCGCGGCCCGGGACTCGCTGACCGACCGCTGCACCGATGCCACCCGGAACGCTCCTCCTTCTCGCCACGCTAGCCTGCCTCGTCGCCTCGGCGGCGATCGGGGCGCTGCCGCTCCTGCGACCGCTGGGTGCGTCACTCCCGGCGGGCGACACTCCGCCATCGACCCCGGCGCCGATCGCCGGTCTCGCGCGTGCGGCGCTCCTCGCCGGGTTCGGGCTGCTTGCCGTCGCCGTAGGGGTGCGGGCCGTCGTCATCGGTCATGCACCATGGTCGAACCTGTACGAGGTGACCCAGGCGTTCGCCCTCTTCCTGCTCGGCGCCTACCTCGTTGCCGACCGCCGCGCCGCGCTCCGGGAGCTCGCGCCACTCGCCTCGCTCGTCGCCGCGCTGCTGGTGGGCGTCGCCCTCCTCCTCCCCGCCGAGGTGGTCCCGCTCGCACCCGCCCTGCAGGCCCCGCTGCTGCTCACGTTCCACGTCGGCGCGGCGATCGCCGCCTACGCGGTCAGCGGCCTGGCGTTCGTGGCCGGTGTCGCCGAGCTCGTCCAGCGCCGTGCCGGCGACCGCGTCACGGCACTGCCGTCCGCCGCTCGCTCACGAGCCGCCGCGCATCGGGCCGTGCTCATCGCCTTCCCGATCCTCACCGCGGCCATCGCCCTCGGATCGGTGTGGGCGAACCTCGCCTGGCGGTCGTACTGGAACAACGACCCTAAGGAGCTGGCTGCGGCGGCGACGTGGTTGCTCTACGCGGCCTACCTTCACGTGGCCGGGCGCGGCGACCGGCAGGGCCGGTGGTCGGCGTGGCTGCTCGTCGCGGGCTTTGGGCTCGTCCTCTTCACCTACCTCGGCGCGAGCCTCCTCGTGACCGGTCAGCACAGCTACGCCGGCGTCTGATGCCCCCGGCTCACCCGGGCATCAACGCCTGGACGAACGAGCGCATGGCGGGGATGTTCGGGATCATCACCCAGCCGCGCGCCCCGTCGATGCCCTCGAACACGGCGAAGCGCGGCGGCCGCAGCACCTGCGTCACCACCACCGCGTCGCGGGAGCGCCGCGCCAGCTCGACGAACGTCGGCAGCTTCGCCAGCGGAATGTCCGTCTTGATCGAGGTGAACGCCTCGTAGATCGCCCGCAGGTTGAGGTCGCGGCCCGGGTCGGTGGCCTTGCGGACGATCTGCACCAGCACATCCATCTGCCGCTGGCCGCGGCCGTAGTCGCCCCCGGCGCTGTGGCGACTCCGCACATAGCGACCCGCGTCGTTGGGACCGAGGTTGTAGGTCCCCGGGTCGAGATAGAACTTGAGGTGGTCGTCGTAGATGCCCTGCGTCACCGTCACGTCGATGCCGCCGATGGCCGCCACGAGCCGGCCGAAGTCGCTCATGTTGATCTCGACGTGGTAGTCGATCGGGATCCCGTACAGCGTCGACAGCGCTCGCTGGAGGGTGTCGATGTCGTACGTCCGATAGATCGAGTTCACCTTGCCCACGTATGTCTGGCCGTTGCCGAGCGGCACGTCGACCGTGTCGCGCGGCAGCGCCACGACGCTGATCTGCTCCTGATCCGGGTCGATGCTCGCAACGAGCATCGAATCGGTATTGACCGCCAGGCCCCGCGAGGCACGGTCCTCGTTCGAATCGGTCCCGACCACGAGGACGGTGACCCGGCTGGTGAGCAGCGACTGGTCGAGCGGGATTGGCGTCGGCGTGGGGACCGGCGTCGGCGTGGGGCTCGGGGTCGGGATGGGCGTCGGGCTGGACGTCGGTGACGGGCTGTCGCTCCGCGCCGGTGGCGGCGAGAAGCTCGGCGAGGGCGTCACGGCGGTCGAAACGCATGCGGCGAGGAGCACGCCGAGCGCGGTCAGCAGCGCGCCGGGCGCGCCGCGCCGCGCGAGGGAATGAGTCACCATCGGCCGCCGATGATACCGGTCGTGTCTCGACATCGCATACTCGACCTGCGATGGAGAGTCGAGAGATCGAGGTTCGCAGCGGCTCGTCGGCACGCGTGGTCGACCTGACCGATGCGTGCGCCGCCTTCATTGCCGAGGCGGCGGTGGAGGACGGCCTGTTGCACGTCTTCGTGCCGCATGCGACCGCCGGCGTCATCGTCATGGAGCTCGGAGCCGGCTCGGACGACGATCTCCTCGCCGCCCTCGACGACCTGCTGCCGCGCGACGACCGCTGGCGCCACCGACACGGCTGCCCCGGGCACGGCGCGGATCACGTGCTGCCGCTCCTCGTCCCAGCATCGATCACCGTCCCGGTCCTCGCCGGGCGCCTCGTGCTCGGGACGTGGCAGTCGATCGCGCTCGTCGATCCGAACCGCGACAATGAGCGCCGCCGCGTGCGGCTGAGCTTCATCCGCGGCTGAGCGACCGCGCCTGCGCCACCGCCACGACCGGATCTTCCGTCGGCGCCTCGCAGGCGTAGCCGCGGCAGACGTACGCGGTGGCCCGTCCCTCGATCGGCCGCTTGCCCTCGAAGATCGCCCACGTCGCCGTCGAATCCCCGTCGGCCACCGAGGCGACGACCAGGTTGGGGAGGTAGGCCACGGCGAGCGCCGTGCGGAAGGCGGCGGCCGCCTCGTCGGCCGGCGTCGCCGCCGCGACCACGGCGTCGGAGGGTGCGGCAAGTGCGCGGTCGACGGTGCAGAGCATGCGCGACAGCGCGGTCGGGGTGCGATCGAGCGCCGGAGCCACGGTCCGCAGCACCTGGCGGGCGCGGCGATCCGCCGCGGCGTCGCCGGCGAGGAGCGCCACGCGGAGCAGCACGTCGGCGGCCACCGAGTTGCTCGACGGCGTCGCACCGTCGGTGAGCGAGCGGACGCGGGCGATGGCCGCCTCGTGCTCGGGGCCTGTCTCGGCGTAGACGCCGGCGTCGTCATCCCAGAAGTCGGCCGTGACGCGCTCGACGAGGCGTCGGGCTCGGTCGAGCCACTCCGCCGTCCCGAGAGCGGCGTGTGCCTCGAGCAGGCCATCGGCGACAAGGACGTAATCCTCGGCGAACGCCGGCGTGTGGGCACGGCCGTCGCGCGCCGTGCGCCACAGCCGATCCGCATCGCGCCACAGGTGCCCCGTCACGAACGCTACCAGGTCCACCGTGGCAGCCGCGTAGCGCGGCTCGTCGAGGACGGCGGCGCCGCGTGCGAGAGCGCGCAGCGCCATGCCGTTCCACGCCGCGAGCTGCTTGTCGTCGCGCGCCGGGCGAACCCGGCGGGCACGCGCCGCGAGCAGCGCCGCGCGCGAGCGTCGCTCCACCTCCGCATCGAGGGGCACGCCGGGCGGCCGATGCAGCACGTTGCGCCCATGCTCCCAGTTCCCGCTCACGGTAACGCCGTAGCCGCGCGCCGCCGCATCGATCGTGGACCTTTCGAGGCCGGACGCCGAGAGCACCGAGCGCAGCTCGGCATCGGTCCAGGCGTAGAAGCGCCCTTCTTCGCCCTCGCTGTCGGCATCAAGCGCCGCGGCAAACCCACCGTCATCGGTGCGGAGCTCGGCGAGCATGAAGTCAAGCGTCTCGCGCGCGACCCGCGCATACCGCTCCGTGCCGGTCGCCCGGAAGGCGTCGAGGTACGCGATCGCCAGCTGGGCATTGTCGTAGAGCATCTTCTCGAAGTGCGGGACGAGCCAGCCGGCATCGGTGCTGTAGCGGGCGAACCCGCCGCCGAGCTGATCGCACAGTCCGCCATCGGCCATGGCGTCGAGCGTCCGCGTCGCCATCGCGAGCGTGCCGGCGTCGCCGGTGCGATGCCAGGTGCGGAGGAGGAACTCGATCGTCATGGGCGCCGGGAATTTCGGAGCCGGCCCGAAGCCGCCGTGCGTCGCGTCGAACAGCGACGCGAGCCGTACAACCGCCGCGTCGAGCTGACCAGCCAGGGGATCGGTCGTGCCGGGCACGACACGAAGCTGCTGCTGAAGGTGGCCGGTGATCGCCGTCGCGGATGACGTCACCTCGTCGCGTCGCGTGCGGTACGCATCGTCGATCGAGGCCAGGACGCGGGCGAAGGACGGCAGGCCATGGCGGTCGTCCGGCGGGAAATAGGTGCCGCCGAAGAACGGCTGCAGGTCCGGTGTCAGGAACAGGTTCAACGGCCAACCGCCGCTGCCGGTCATCGCCTGCACCGCCGCCATGTAGAGCTCGTCGATGTCCGGCCGCTCCTCGCGGTCGACCTTGATCGGGACGAAGCCGTCGTTGAGGAGCGCCGCGATGGCCGGATCCTCGAACGATTCCCGCTCCATCACGTGGCACCAGTGGCAGGCGGAATAACCGATCGAGAGGAAGATGGGACGGTCCAGCTCGCGCGCCCGGTCGAGCGCCTCGGTGCCCCACGGATACCAGTCGACCGGGTTGTGCGCGTGCTGGAGGAGGTACGGGCTCGTCTCGGCGGCGAGGCGGTTCGGCATCGGTCGAGTGTGGCACCGATGCCGAACCGTTGCCCGCCGCGGAGCGGGCTACGGTGCCGGTTGGGGTCCGACGACGCTGAGGCTGGTACCGCCGTCGCCCAGGCAGGGGGGAACGAGCGGCGCCTGGTCGGTGATCCACGTGGCGGAGCCAACGCTCACCTCGAAGGTCAGCGGTGCGGCCGGCGCCGCGTCACACCAGGTGCTCCAGGTGACGCCGATACTGAACGCCCCCCGCCCCGCGGCATCGTCACCGAGGATCGGGCGCACCGGGTTCAGGTTCGGCTCAGCCACGCCATCGACGACCAGCGAGCCGCTGCGGTCGAGAACCCGCGCCCCGGTCGCGCCATCGAGCGCGCACGGCATCGCACCGCCCGCGAGCGAGAGCGTGACCAGCGTCCCGCGCGACCCTGCGGCACCGCCCCACGGCTCGGCCGTGGCATCGACGTCCCCGGTTGCACAGGCCGCGATCGCACCGCCGGGCGTCGGTGTCGGCGTCGGCGTCGGCGTCGCCGTGGGCGTGGCCGGTGTCGCCACCGCCTCGGTCGGCGTCGCCACGGCGACGTGTGACCCAACCGGGTCGCCGCCGACTTCCGGCGCCGCGCCGAGGTTGCCGGTCACCGCGAGGGCGACGAGGAGTCCCGCCGCGGCCGCCGCGGCCAGCAGGCCCCCGCGCAGCAGTGACGGCATCTGGCGGGACTGGGCCGCGAGGCTCCCGGGGAGCGGCTGCGCGGCATAGCCCGCCTCGCGCGATCCGTGCTCGGAGCGCAGGCGGCGTTCGAGGTCGTCATGGTTCATCGGTCCTTCTCCTCGCCGAGGACGACGCGCAGGGCGTCGAGGGCACGGCTCACGTGGCTGCGGGCGGACGGGGCGGCGATCCCGAGGATCACCCCGATCTCGTCGTACGGCAGGTCGGCGCGATAGCGCAGGTAGACCGCCACGCGCTGCCGTTCGGGCAGCGACTCCACCGCGTCCCAGACGCTCATCCGATCGGCATGGTCGAGCCCGGAGACCGATGGCGCCGGTGCGCCCAGGCGGTCGACCAGCAGCCGGACGCGACGCCGCCATCGGTGCCGGTCCATGGCGAGCCGGTAGCACGTCCGGAACGCCCAGGCGTCGGGCCGCTCGATGACGGTCCCGTCGCGCAATGCGATCCACAGGCGCAGGAGCGTCTCCTGCACCGCGTCGTCCGCCTCGTCGGGTTGGAGGCCCTGGTGGCGGGCGAGTCCCCACAGCTCGCCGCCGCGATCGGCCTGGATGCCGGCGACCGTCGTCCGGGCGGTATCGGTCTGGCTCGCCGCTGCATCGTCCGCGGCCACGGGTTCCACGATGGTGGTGATCATGCCCCTATGACGCGGGGCGTACCGCAAACGTTGAACGCTGCGATCGTCAGACCGGCTGCTGTGTCTCGAACTGCTCCGCCGAGAGCTTGGCGTAGAGCCCCTCGTGCCGGATGAGCTCGGCGTGCGTTCCGCGCTCCACGATCCGGCCGCGCTCCATGACCAGGATCTGGTCGGCGCGCAGGATCGTCGACAGGCGGTGGGCGATGGCGATCGTGGTGCGGCCGACCATGAGCCGCTGCAGCGCGCCCTGGATGAGCCGCTCGCTGACGGTGTCGAGCGCCGACGTCGCCTCGTCGAGGATGAGGACGCGCGGATCCTTGAGCAGCACGCGCGCGATGGCGATCCGCTGCTTCTCGCCGCCGGAGAGCTTGTAGCCGCGCTCCCCCACCACCGTGTCATAGCCCTCAGGCAGCTCGCTGACGCGGTCGTGGATCGCGGCCGCTCGCGCCGCCGACTCGATCTCGTCCTGCGTGGCGCCGGGGCGGGCGTAGCGCAGGTTGGCGAGCACCGTGTCGTGGAAGAGGTACGTCTCCTGGGTCACCACCCCGATCTCGCGGCCGAGCGACTGCAGCATGAGGTGCCGCACGTCGACACCGTCGATCCGCACCGACCCCGTATCGACGTCGTAGAGGCGCGGGATGAGGTACGTCGTCGTCGTCTTGCCGCTGCCCGAAGGACCGACCAGCGCGACGAGCTGCCCCGGCTCGGCGTCGAAGCTGATCTCGCTGAGGCCGAACGGCTGGATCGCGGTCGGCACCGCCCGTCCGTCCGCCTCAGCGGCCACGGTCTCGTCGGTCGCCTCCAGCTGCTGTGCGGCGACGGGGTAGCGGAACGACACGCCGCCGAACGTCACCCGGCCGCGCATCGTTGCCGGGTCGAGCGCCACGGCGTCGGGGGCGTCGACGATCTCGTGCTCCATCTCGAGGTACTCGAAGATGCGGTCGAAGAGTGCCAGCGCACCCTGGATCTCGACCTGGACGTTGAGCAGCTGGCCCATCGGAAAGAAGAGGCGCGACTGGAGCGTGGTGAACGCGACGATGGTGCCGATGCTCACGTTCTGGTCGCCGCCGATGATCAGCGACCCGGCGAGCAGGTAGACGAACGCCGGCATGATGCTGAAGAACGTCCCGATCAGGGCGAAGAACCAGCGACCGATCATCTGACCCCGCACCTGGAGGTCGCCGAGGCGCTGCGATTCGGCGCGGAAGCGCTCGATGCTCGCCTCCTGCTGGCCGAACGTCTTGGAGAGCAGGATCCCCGAGACGCTGAGCGACTCCTCGGTGATGGCGCTCATCTCGGCCATGGAGCGCTGTGTCAGCGTCGACACCTCGCGCCGCACCTTCCCGACCCGGAAGGTGATGTACGCGAAGATCGGCAGCAGCCCCAGGCTGAGGGCGGTGAGCCGCCAGTCGAGGACGAGCATCGCCACCACGGTGGTGGCCACGGTGGCGAAGTTCGCCAGCAGCGACGATGCGGTATCGGTCACGACCGACTGGACCCCGCCGACGTCGTTGCTGATGCGGCTCTGGATCTCGCCGGTGCGCGTCTCGGTGAAGAAGCGCAGCGGCATCCACTGCAGGTGCCGGTAGAGGGCCAGCCGCAGGTCGTTCATGACCCGCTGCCCGACCACGTTGGAGAGGTACGACTGCCAGACGCCGATGGCACTGGTCACGATCGGCAGCACGACCATGAGCCCGGTCTGGAGGTAGAGGAGGTTCAGGTCCTGCGGGCCGGTCAGGTTGTCGATGACGAGCTTGAGCAGGATCGGGTTGACGACACCGATGCTGACCGTGACGACGATCATGCCCGCGATCGCGAGCAGGCGACGCCGGTACGGCGTGAAGAAGCCGGCGATCCGGCGCACCGTGGCGCGCCCGCTCCCCGCGCGCCGGCTCAGGTCCGGCTCGGGGCGCCCGATGCGTCCCCAGCCGCCACCGCCCCCGCCACCACCACCGCCGCGGCGGCTCACGTGAGCAGGACCGATAGGAACCCCTGCGCCAGCTCCACGCCCGCATCCTCGCCGACGGCGCGCGCGCGGTCACGCACGCGCTCCTCGACGGTCGCGGCGTCCACCTGGCTCGCGTGCGCCTTGAGCGATCGCACGCCGGCGTCCCACGTCGCCGCCACGTCGAGGTACAGGTTCGGCGTCTCGACCCCGGTGATGAGGACCTGCCGCACCTTCCATGGCTCGAGCCCCTCCTCGGTGGCGAGCTCAGGGAAGTTGAGGCGGTCACGCGCCGCCGGATAGACGCTGGCGAGAGTCGCCTCGCCGGTGGCGAGGTGGTCGGGATGCCCGATGAACGGGTTGCCGTCCAGCCGCCGATGCGGGTTCAGGGTGATCACCAGGTCGGGACGGAAGCGACGGATCTGGCGCGTGATGGCACGCCGCAGGTCGAGCGTCGGCTCCAGATAGCCATCCGGGTAGCCGAGATGCACGATCTCGCTGACGCCGAGGATGTCGGCAGCGACACGCTGCTCGGCGAGGCGCGTCGTGGTCAGCATCTCCGGCGTGACGGCCGGGTCCTCTGTCCCCTTTCCGCCGTCGGTCGTCACCACGTAGTCGACACGGACGCCCCGGCTCGTGAGCAGCGCGATGGTGGCAGCGGCGCTGAACTCCGCATCATCGGGGTGGGCGACGACGACCAGCGCTCGCTCGAGCGGATCGATCAGGGAATGGCGTTCGGGTGGCGGAGGCATCGGTGTGCATGCTACCGCCGATCGCTGCCCGGGTCGTTGACGAGGTGGTGGCCGACCCTGCCATACTCGCCCACAGTATGTCCGATCAACCGGCGAACCCCACGTTTCGCCATGCCTACACCAAGGACAAGGGCGAGCTGATGACGCGCCTGGCGCGGATCGAGGGCCAGGTGCGCGGCATTCGCCGGCTCATCGACGAGGAGGCCTACTGCCTCGATGTGCTCCAGCAGGTGGACGCCATGACCGCGGCGGCCGACCAGGTTGCCCTGTTGCTCGTGGAGGACCACATCTCGGGCTGCCTGACGCACGCGCTGGCGACCGGCGAGGGCGCGGCCTACACGGCCGAGGTGATGACGGTGGTGCGCCGCGCCATGGGACGGCGCAACCGGCGCTAGGAAGCGCCCAATGGGAGTGCCGTAGGGGGGAACCACGACACTCCCGCACGAAGCCTACAACGCCGGTCAATTGCCCGATCGCCCCTTGGCCAGCCGCTTGCCCGCTACTCGCCGAACATTGTCAGCTGCTCCCCGCCGCGCTCGATGAGCGGGTCGAGCCCGAGGAGCGGCTCGAGCCACTCGAGGCGCGGCTCCCGACGGCTCGCCAGCGTCTCGAGATGCTGCCATTTGAGGATGTGCCAGTTCTGTCGCACGAGCTCGTCGCGCAACCACGGCGAGCGCTCGATCTTGCGGCGCAGGAGCTCGGTCCGTTCGGCGGGGAGCACCAGCAACCGCACCTGGTCGTCGGCGGGATCGATGCGCCGCCCGCGCCGCAGCACCGGCTCGCCGAGCATCGTCGTCCACTCCGCCTCGATCAGAAACGCGAACTTGCCACGCACGTACCAGATCGCGTCCACATCGCCGAGCGCCTCCGCCGGCGCTCGGACGATCAGGGGCAGGTAGGCACGCCGCTCCTCGTCACGCAGCAGGCTGCCGAGCGTGGCCCCGTTCCATGGACGAGCCTGCTCGCGCTTGCTGAGCCAGACGCGCAGTCCGAGCCGATGCCCCACCTCGACGACGCGCGCCAGCATCTCGGCGTGATCGGCCATCCTGCCCGCCAAGGTCTCCTCCGTGCGCAGCTGCCCGCGCTCGCCGACGTGGGCATAGGCGTCCAGGCACGCGCGCACCAGCTCCTCGTCGGGCGCCCCCAGGCCGGGGAAGAGGGTGTAGATCCGGTCCAGGAAGGCGGACTCGTCGATCCGCCCCGCGGTGGTCAGCACGTTGAACGTGGCCCACTCCACGCGATCGGCGAGGGGCGACTGCGCCAGCGCCGGCTCACGCAGCCACCAGGTCGGGTGCAGCTCGTCCCCCATGCTGACGAGGGCTGGGTGGTCGTCGCGCGACAGCTCCTCGCGCAACAGCTGGGCGAGGACGTCGACGCCCCGGCCATCAAGGCGATCCCCGTTCGGGTCGGCGGCGTCACCGTTGCGCATCGACGCCACGCGATCCAGGAGGCCGGACCGCGCCAGCTCCATGATCACGGCGGCCGTGATCCGGGTCAGGCCGGCGGGCTCGCCGCGGTCGCGCAGCAGGCCGACGACGGCCCGCTCCATTGCCGCCGCCAGCTCCGGGTAGGTCAGCGCATCTCCCCGCACGCCGAGCTGGAGCGGACCTACGACGGTCCGGCGAAGCCGATCCTCGCCGTCCGGCTTCCGAAAGTGGAGGACGACACCGTCTCCGCTGCGCCGCGACTCGCGGTGGATGAGATCGACCAGGTCGAGGCCGGCCGCCGCGCCCGCGATCGCGACGGCCAGGAGGCGCTCCGCGTCATCCCCCTCGAGCAGGATGCTGAACCAGCCGTCAGGTTTGAGCGCGCCGGCGGCCGAGGCGAGGGCGCGCCGCAGCGCCGTCGGCTCGACGCCGTCGCTGTGGAGTGCGGCAGGGCCGAACAGCGGCTCGAGGCGCAGCGTTCCGGCCGCCTCGCGACCCATGAGCCAGGCCGTGGCGAGATACTCGAAGCTGAGCTCATCGATGCTCGGCGGGGCGCCGGCCGAGCCGAGCACCATGTCGACCGAATCGCTCGGCAGGTACTGGCCGATGACGGCCGGCCGGCAGCGGATCCAGAGCACGTTGGCGGCGTCCAGCGCGCTCAGCTGCTCGAGGTCGGTGGCGAAGCGAGCCGGTGGCCGCTCGTGACCGAGCGCCTCGATGGCGGCGCGCACGTCCGCGACGGCGTCGACGAAGAGCCGCCAGACGTTTACCTCGCGCTGGTGGCGCGACGCCGGCTGCCGGACATGACCACCGGCGATGCGCAGCGAGGCGACACGTCCCGGATAGCCGTTGAGCCGCGACGCGGGCAGGAGACACGCGGCGAGGGCCAGCCGGAAGAGCGCGGCCACCGCGTCGTTGCGGATCTCTGCCTCGATCTTGGCCGCGATGGCCGTGATCGCGTACAGGTTGCGCGGCGTGTAGAGACCGATCAGCTCGTCGACGAGTTCCTCGCGCCCGTCTAGGACGGGGAAACGCTCACGCAGCAGCTCGACATGCCGGGCGTCGCCGGCACCGGCGGCCGGTACGGCCGGCGCCATGGGATGCACCGTCGACGCCCAGCGCGGGTCGTTGGCCCGTGCGCGGAGCGGCGGATCCGGCGCGATCGGTGGTGGTGGTGGTGGACCGCCCACCTCGCCGAGCGGTCCCTCCTCCATGGGTCCGGTGAGGCCCATCGGCGCCGGCGGGAGCTCGTCCTCCTCCGCCTCGTCGAGCCCGAGCAGGTCCGATGACGGCCCGGCGCGCTCGATCCCGAGCTTGGCGAGATCGAGGTCGTCCACCTCCGCGGATCGGTCCGGCCCGCCACCGACGGAGACGTCGCATGCCTCGCAGCGGTACACCTTGCGCGCCGGTGCGCCGCTCGCACGCGGCCAGATGAACTGCTCCGCCACCACCGGGCTGCGACAGGCCGGGCATCGGGTGGCGTACAGCTCCTCGAGATGCTGCGCCAGTGGGACGTCCACGCGCCGCGACGTCGCGAGCTGGGTCAGCGCCGCATCGACGATGGTGGCGTCCGGCGCCTGGAGCAGGGCGCGGCCGGCGAGCTGCGCGAACGGGCTCGGATCGCCGGCGATGGCGCGCATCCCGTGCGCGAGCGCCCTGCGGGCCGTCCAGCCCGTGCCGGCCCACGGATCGAGGATGGTGTCACCGGGACGCGCGAAGGCCGTCAGCTCGGCGTCGAGGAGATTGGGTGCGGGAGATGGGAAGTACCGCTCGAGGAGCGCCAGCCCTGGGACGCGACGGGGAAGGACGACGTGGTCAAGTCGCCTCGATGCGTCCCCGCTCATCGGCTCCTACGATTCCTCGAGCACCTCTTCCTCCAGCTCGGGCTCGGCGCTGTATTCGGGAAGGCTGGTGTCGAGCTCCTCGACCTCCTCCGAATCCTCGTCGGGCTCCTCGCTCTCCTCTTCGTCATCGTACCGGAGCGCGGACCCCTTCATGTACGGTCTGACGTCACCGGCGCGCGCCGACGCCGTCCCCGGGAAGGAAACCTTCCCGAAGTTGGCCGGATGGGCGAACACCTCGCGGATGATGATCCGCACCTCGTCCTCATGCAGCACCGTCAGCGCAGCGTCGTACCGGTTGCCGGTCTCCATCAGCTTCAGGAGCCGCGTTCCGACGCGCCGTTCGACGGTGCCGACCTCGAGGTCGCCCGAACGGGCGATGAGCTGGTCGCCGTCGATGACGAGCTCGACGGCGTCACCCGGCGAGAGTGGCGCGAGCTTGCGTGGAGCGGCCACGCTGACGAGACGCGCATGACCGGTCTTGCCCATCTCCTCTATGAAGTGGGCGGCGGCGGCGCGTTCCGGTCGACCGTTGCCGCGTGGCGTCGAGCGCTTTGCGCCGTCACCGGCCGCCAGCAGGACGCGCAGCCGCTCGACGTTGCGCTCCGCGATGCGGTTCGTCGCGTCCCGGGTGAGCGCCTGCCCGTAGGCCTCGAGCGCCTCCTCGTGGCGATCCAGCTCGGCGAGCGCCTTGCCGAGCCGGTTGTAGGCGTCGGTGTCCGGACCGAGCTCGAGCAGCTGGCGGTTGGCATCGACCGCTGCCTCCCACGAGCCGGTCGTGGCGTGGGTGATCGCGGCCTCGTACAGCTGTCGTCGCTGGCGGTTGATCGTGTCCGTTTCGCCGAGCGTCATCGTGCGTGGAGCGTCTCCGCTGCGGTGGTTCATCGGTGTCTGCATGGCAGCCCCAACGACCGGAGTCGGGCGGAGGGCGCCTTGTTGTAGCACCGGGGCTGGGGGGTGTCAACGCGACCCCCCGCGCAGCGCGTCAGGTGGTGTGCAGCAGCACCGCGACGGCGACGCCGAGAACGGCGAGCGAGCCGAATTCGACGAGTACCGCGCGGCCGCCGGCCCCTTCCTCCAGGGCCTCCGCGGCGCCACTCCACGCATGGAACGCGAGCGCGACCAGCGCGGGGGTCACGACGCCCGGGAGGTCGAGCAGCACCGCGGCGAGACCGACCTGGGCCACCGCGAGCGTGTGCAGCAGCCCCTGACCGATGCCGGCCGCCCCGGTCCGGCCGCGCGCCTCGGCGGCGCGGATGGCGAGGACGAGCGCGACCGGCAGCCCGAGGGCGACCGGCGGCGGCCACCCACCACGCCCGGCGAAGGTGACGATGCCGGCGGCGGAGGCGAAGAGGATGGCCACCAGTGCCAGGTCGAGCAGCGTCCGGGCCGGGACGCCGCGGGAGGCGCGCAGCTCGAGCCACAGGATCGACCAGATGAGGATCGCCGCGAAGGGCGCCAGGAGCAGGACCACACCGCCGGGGACCATGCGCCCGAACAGCGACAGCGCCACCGCACCCAGCGTGGGCACCGCGTAGCGGGCGTAGCCGAGACCCGGCTGGGCCGGCCCGAGGAGGCGCACCGTGCCGAGCCCGCCGGCCAGCAGCTGGCCGCCGATGGCGATGCTCATCCAGAGTGAATCGGCAAGCCAGGCTACCGTCGAGAGGAGGCCCAGGACGACGGCCAGCGCCACCACCCCCGGCCGGTCGACGCGCCGCAGCATCGCCGCCCCGCGACGGTCACCGATGAGGCGGGCGATCATCCGAGGAGCCCCAGCAGCTCTTCCGCGGAGCGCGTCGTCGCCACCTCCGCCGCGGTGAGCCAGGCGCGACGCGCCATCGAGACGCCGTAACGGAGCTGCTCCAGCTCCTCGGTCCGGTGCGCGTCGGAGGCGATGGTCAGGCGCGCACCGGCGGCCGCGGCGGCGCGGGTCAGGGTATCCGAGAGATCGAGCCGCGGGCTGCCGTTGATCTCGAGGAACGTCCCGGTCGCCGCCGCCGCGGCGAAGACGTGCGGCCAGTCGAGGGGCAGCGGGTCACGACGCCCGACGATGCGGCCCGACGGGTGCGCCAGCACGTCAACGTGCGGATTCTCGATCGCCGCCAGGGCGCGGCGCGTCAGCTGCTCGGTCGACTGCCCGCGGCCGGTGTGGATGCTGGCGATGACGACGTCGAAGCGCGAGAGCAGGTCAGCCTCGTAGTCGAGGGTACCGTCGGCGCGGATCTCCATCTCGGTGCCGTGCAGGATCCGGAACGGGGCCAGCTCGGCATTGAGACGTGCGATCTCGGCGCGCTGCTCCTCGACCCGCGCCGGCGACAGGCCACGCGCGATGCCGAGCGACGGCGAGTGGTCGGTGAGGACGATCCATTCGCGACCGAGTCCGCGCGCCGCGCGCGCCATCGTCTCGATCGAGTCGACGCCATCGGTCCAGTCCGAGTGCACGTGCGTGTCGCCACGCATATCGCCGAGCGAGATGAGCTGGGGCAGCGTGCCGGCAGCGGCGGCCTCGATCTCCCCGGCATCCTCGCGCAGCTCCGGCGGGACGAGCGCCAGCTCGAGCCGCGCGTAGACCTCCTCCTCCGTCGCGGCCGTGAGGAGCGCTCCGCTCTCGAGGACCTTGAAGCCCTTCTCCGACAGCGAGAGGCCACGGTCGAGGGCGCGGCCGCGGAGCGCCACGTTGTGCTCCTTGCTGCCGGTGAAGTGGACGAGGTGCGTGCCCCAGGCTGCGGGCGGGCAGACCATCAGGTCGACCTGCGGCCCGTCGGCGAGCACGATGCTGCTCTTGTCGGTCCCGGCCGACACGACGTGCCGCACCTCGCGCAGCGCATCGAGCGCACGGATCAGCTCCGCCGGTTCCTCGGTCGCGGCGAGAAGGTCGAGATCGCCGATCGTCTCGCGACGGCGACGCAGCGACCCCGCCGGCTCGATCCGCACGACGCCGCGCACGTCGCGCAGCGACGCGACGAGCGATGCCATCAGCTCATCCGCGTCGTGGAGCAGCAACCGGCGGCTCTTCTGCTCGATGCGAGTGATCGCCTCGAGGATGGACTCCTCGCTGCGGGCGGAAAGCCCCTTCAGGCTCCGCAGTCGTCCCTCCTCGGCGGCTGCGCGCAGCGCGTCGACCGAGTCGATGCCCAGCTCCCCATGGAGCAGCTTCACCGTCCGCGGCCCCACCCCCGGGATGCGCAGGATCTCCAGCAGGCCGGCGGGGACCTGGACGCGCAGCTTCTCGTGGTACGCGAGCGAACCGCTCTCGGACAGCTCGGCGAGCTTCTGCGACAGGGCAGGTCCGGCCCCCGGCAGCTTCGGCGGGGTGCCGCGGCGGTAGAGCGCCGCGACGTCGTCGGGGTAGCGTTCCACGGCATCGGCGACTCGGCGGTAGGCGACCGACTTGTAGACGACCTCACCGAGGATCTCGAGCATGTCGCCGATCTCGTTGAAGACACGGGCCAGCTCGCTGTTGGTGATCACCGCCTCCCCCGAACGGGTGGCGGCTCGCGGTCGAGGCATCGCGACTGATTCTAGGGAACGCGACGGCACAGGATGCCAGCCGCCCCCGATGTCCGGGGCGCACCCCGAAGCGACTAGAATGTGCAGTGCCGTTCCGTGCATGCTGCGGGCGCGATTCATCAACCCGCGCCCGGGAGCTCCGGGCACATCCTTGGACGCAGGTCAGCGGACGCATCGGCGCCGACGGTGCGCGATCCACCGATCGCGAGGTGGTCAGCCATGAACGACATCGACACCCGTGACCTCCCCCGGACGGCCGACGAGCCAGCCCGGTCGGGGCCGTCGGTGCCCGGTCGCCTGCGGTACGCTCGCGGCATGCGCAGCCTGCCGCGCCTCCTCCGGCCACGACCGGGGGCCACGACACCACCCGACGACGAGCTGCGCGGCGAGCCGCGGATCGACGAGGTCCACGGGCCGAGCGTTCGCTGGATCAATATCGAGGAGCCGCGGCTGGTCGACCGGATGTGGCTGGACGAGACGTTCAGCTTCCACGAGCTCGACCTGGAGGACGTCGCCAGCCACAACCAGCGGCCGAAGCTGGACGAGTACGAGGAGTACATGTTCCTCGTCATGCACTTCCCGCGCTACGACAAGGCGTCGGGGCGGCTGCACTCGGCGGAGCTTGACGTCTTCATCGGTCCGGACTTCGTCATCACCCTGCCGAACGAGCCGATCGTCCCCCTGCCGGCGCTCTTCGAGCGCGCGCAGGCGCGCGAGGACGTGCGGCAGCAGCTGATGAGCACCGGGTCCGGGTTCCTGCTCTACCACATCCTCGATCGCTGCGTGGACGCCGGCTTCCCCATGCTCGGGCAGCTCGGTCGCAAGCTGCGACGGCTCGAGGACGAGATCTTCGAGGGACGCGCCAGCAGCGAGATCGTCCGCGAGCTCAGCAACGCCAAGCAGGAGATCATCAACTTCCGCGCCGTGATTCGCCCGCAGCGCGCCGTCTTCCGGTCGCTGGAGCGCGCGAAGCAGCGCTATCTCACCGATGACCTGGACATCTACTTCGACGACCTGACCGATGCCTCCGAGCGCATCTGGGACGTGCTCGAGAATTTCATGGAGATCGTTACCGGCCTCGAGAGCACCAACGAGTCCGTCATCAGCCACCGCCTCAACGACATCCTGCGGGTGCTCACCGCGTTCAGCGTCATCCTCCTGCCGCTTACCCTGCTGAGCGGCATCTTCGGCATGAACGTCCACTTCCCCGGCTACGACTCGCCGGCCGGGTTCTGGTACGTGATCGTCACCATGGCCATCGCGCTGATCGCCATGGTCATCTTCTTCCGCCGCCGCGGGTGGCTCTGAGGCAACGCCCGTCCCACGGCGCCTTCGGCAGGCTCGGTTCCGGCCCGCTCTTCGATGAATCGTTGGCTTGACGCCTTCGCAGAGGGTCAGGCTACGTCCCTACGATTGATCGGTACGTGGAGCGCCTGGGCCGGCTCGCAGCCTCCTTCAGGCGCTGCGCCCACCGATGAATCGGCGAAACGTCGCCGGAGATGCCACCCAGGCGTCAATCCCGCGATTCATCGCGGGAGTGGGCCACGGGGGAGCGGGCCACCGCCTACGCCCCGATCGGGTGCCACACCGTCTTGATCTCCGTGAACTCCCCGATCAGGTAGGGCGACTGCGCGGTCGAGCTCAGCCAGTCGTAACGCTCGAGACCGGCGGCCGGTGGACGGACGAGGCGCTTCACGTTGTCGACCGCGGCCACCTCGATCGCGGTCGCCTCGTCGCTGGCGGCGCCGAAGGCGTCGAGCGCGTTGACGTCCATGTGCGAGGCGAGCGTCGGGACGAGCTCGCCGCGGAGGCCGGTGACGAGGTTCACGACGCCGCCGGGGACGTCGGACGTGGCCAGCACCTCGGTGAGCGTCACGGCCGGGAGCGGGCGCGTCTCCGACGCGATGACGACGGCGGCATTGCCAGAGACGAGCACCGGCGCCAGGCGGCTCACCAGCCAGAGCAGCGATGACGTCTCGGGCGCGATCACACCCACCACGCCGGTGGCCTCGGGGATGCTGAAGTTGAAGTAGCTGCCGGCCACCGGGTTGACGGTGCCGACGAGCTGGCTGAACTTGTCGGCCCAGCCCGCGTACCAGACCCAGCGGTCGATGGCCGCATCCACGAGCCGTGTCGCGGCCGGCCGGCGCGTGCCCTCCGCGGCCATCACCTCGGCCACGAACTGGTCGCGCCGGCCCTCCATCAGCTCAGCGATGCGGTACAGGACCTGCGCACGGTTGAACGCGGTTCGCGACGCCCAGCCGGGCTGCGCCTTGCGTGCCGCACGCACCGCTTCACGGATGTCCTTGCGCGTGCCGCGACACGCGTTGGCGAGCAGCATTCCCTTGGCGTCGTGGATCGCGTAGGCGCGGCCGGACTCGGTGCGCGGGAACGCGCCACCGATGTAGAGCTTGTACGTCTTGCGCACAGCCACGCGATCGGTCTCGGTCACCGCAACGCCGTCCCGTTGCCGCCAGAGAGGTCGAGGTACGCGGCGAGGCCGTGGATGCCGCCCTCGCGGCCGTAGCCGGACTCCTTGTAGCCGCCGAACGGGCTCGTCGGATCGAAGCGGTTGAACGTGTTCGCCCAGACGACGCCGGCGCGCATGGCACCGATCATCTTGAAGATCCGGCTCCCCTTCTCGGTCCATACGCCGGCCGAGAGGCCGTACGGCGTGTTGTTGGCCTTCTCGATCGCCTCCTCCGGCGTGCGGAAGGTGAGCACCGACAGCACCGGCCCGAAGATCTCCTCCTGGGCGATGCGATGCGACTGCGAGACGCCGGTGAAGAGCGTCGGCCGGAAGAAGAAGCCGCGCGTCGGGAGCTCGCAATCCGGCTGGAAGATCTCCGCGCCCTCCTCGATGCCGCTCTGCACCAATTCGGTCACCTTGGCGAGCTGGCCGGCCGAGTTGATGGCGCCGACATCGGTGTTCTTGTCGAGCGGGTCGCCGACACGCAGCGTGCCGAGCCGGTTCTTCAGCTTGTCGATGAGCGGATCGTAGACGCTCTCCTGGACGAAGAGGCGCGACCCGGCGCAGCACACCTCGCCCTGGTTGAAGTAGATGCCGTTGACGATCCCCTCGATCGCCTGGTCGAGCGGCGCGTCGTCGAAGACGATGTTCGCCGCCTTGCCGCCGAGCTCGAGGGTCAGCTTCTTGCGGCTGCCGGCCACGGCCCGCGCGATCATCTTGCCCACCGCCGTGGAGCCGGTGAACGCCACCTTGTTCACGTCGGGGTGGGTGACGAGCTCCATCCCGATCTCGCCCGGCCCGGTGATGATGTTCACCACCCCCGGCGGCAGCTCCGCCTGGCGCACGACGTCGGCGAACAGGTACGCGGTCAGCGGCGTCGTCGAGGCGGGCTTGAGGACGACCGTGTTGCCGGCCGCCAGGGCCGGTGCGATCTTCCACGCCAGCATGAGCATCGGGAAGTTCCACGGGATCACCTGCGCCGCCACGCCCAGCGACCGGGGCTCGCGGCCCGGGAAGGCGTAGTCGAGCTTGTCGGCCCAGCCGGCGTAGTAGAAGAAATGCGCCGCCGCGAGCGGCACGTCCACGTCGCGTGACTCCTTGATCGGCTTGCCCGAGTTCATCGTTTCCACCACGGCGAACTCGCGTGAGCGCTCCTGGAGGATGCGCGCGATGCGGTAGAGGTACTTCGCACGCTCCGCGCCGGGGAGGCGCGACCAGGTGGTCTCGTAGGCGCGGCGGGCGGTCGTCACGGCACGGTCGACATCGGCCTTCGACGCGTGCGCCACCTTCGCCAGCGGCTCCTCAGTCGCCGGGTTGATCACCTCGAACGTCCTGCGCGGCTTCGCGGGCGCCGACTCGTTACCGATGAAGAGGCCGTATTCCGGCTCGATCCGGATGTGGTCGGTTGACTCGGGTGCGGGCGCGTACTCCCACGGGAGGTCGCGCGTCGCGAGCCCCCAGCTCGCAGGAGCCGGACGGGTCTCGCCCTTCTTCGTGATCGACATGGGGACCGATTATCGCACTGCCATCCTCGGGGCCGATCCGGCAGACCGACGATGGGTGGTCTAGCATCCGCCACAGACCGATGCGCCTCCGCTGCCTGGCCCTCGTGGCCCTCCTCGCAGCCTGCTCGACAACGCCCCGCCCGTCGCCGACGCCCTTCCCGCAGCCACGTGCCCTTCCCGACGCCGCGCTGTACGCCACCCCGAGCGGCTCCGGACCGCCGGGCGAGCTGCTCGCCAGCGAGGAGATCGGCGCGCCATCGGGGATGCGTGCCTGGGCGATCGCCTACCGGTCGACCGGGATCGAGGACGAGCCGATCACCGTCACCGGCGTGGTGGTGGCACCGGACGACGACACGGCCGAGCGACCGCTGGTCACGCTCGGCCACTGGTCGACCGGGATCGCCGACGCATGCGCACCGTCCCGCGATGGCCTCCGACCCGGCAGTACGCTCGTCGCCGTGGGCCTGCCGTTCGTCGCCGACGGGGCGGTAGTCGTCGCCACCGACTATGCCGGGCTCGGAACTCCCGGCCCGCACCCGTTCCTGGTCGGCGCCTCGGAGGGCCGAGCGATGCTCGACGCCGCGCGCGCGGCCATCGCGCTCGACGCCGCCGGTGCCGGGAGACGGGTCGCCGCGGTCGGGCACTCGCAGGGCGGACAGGCGGCTCTGTGGGCCGGCGAGCTCGCCGCGACGTACGCCCCGGAGCTCGACCTCGCCGGTGTCGCCGCCATCGCGCCGGTCGGCGACCTCGTTGACATCGCCCGCACCGGCTTCAACGCCGGCGGCGACCGGTCCACCTGGACGAATGCCGCCGAGCTGGTCGCCAGCTGGCACGCCACCTTCGACCTCGATGCGTCCGGCATCCTGACCGATGGCGGGCGCCGGGCCGCCGACGCCCTGCTCGACCGCTGTCCGCGGCGCGTCGACGTCACCGCTCCCACGATCGCGTCCAACCCACTCGACGATCCCGCCTGGAGGGCGATGCTCGCGGCGCAAGCGGCAGGCACGCAGCCGATCCCCGGCCCGGTGCTCATCGCGCACGGGACGGCCGATACGCTTGTCCCGATTTCGGGCAGCCGTCTCGTCGCGGACCGCCTCTGCGGCGCCGGCACGAGCGTCACGCTCGACGAGCTCGCAGGGCTGGACCACGTGCGCGCCATCCTCGGCACGGGTCGCATCGATGCCGTGGTCGGTTGGGTCGAGGATCGCTTCGCCGGCCGCGTCACTCCCGACGGCTGCGGCTAGCGCGGCAGGACGCCCTCGATCGACAGCAGCGTCCGCTTGCGCTCGAGGCCGCCGGCGTAGCCACCCAGCCCGCCCGACGCGTGAAGCACCCGGTGGCACGGCACGATGATGGGAATCGGGTTGCGTCCGAGCGCATTCCCTGCGGCGCGGGCCGCGCGTGGCGAACCCGCGGCGGCGGCCACGTCGCGATACGTGCTGGTGCTGCCGTACGGGACGGCCGCGGTTGCCCGCAGCACCCCGACCGCGAACCCTCGGATGAGCGACCAGTCGAGCGCCAGGTCGAAGGTGCGTCGCTTCCCGGCGAGGTAGCCGGCCAGCTGCCGGCGCACGTCGTCGGTCGGCCGCGCCGCGGCGAGGAGCCGCGGCGATAGCTGCGCCGCCACGTCGTTGAGGATCGCGTCGCGCGGCTCGTCGTCGAACGCGACGCGGACGACACCGCGCGGCGTGACGAAGACGGTGAGCTCGCCGAGCGGCGAGTCCAGCGTCCCGTAGGCGACGTCGAGGAGCGCCTCGTCGGCGGCCCGCCCTGCGAGAGCCGCGCGCAGCGCGCCAGCGTCGAACGCGTCATCCGGGCGTGTGTCGACCAGCCGGCGCTCGAGCTCGGTCATCGGTCCACCAGCAGGCGGAGCTTCGACAGCCCTTCGTGCACGCTGCGTCGCGCCGCCGCCTCACTCGTGCCCATCCGCTCGCCGATCTCTGCGTAGGCGAGGTCGAAGACATACCGATGCACCACCGCTGCACGCTGTTTCGGCGGCAGGCCCCGCACCTGCTGCCACAGCCCCTCGTCGCCGATGTCGGCGTCGCGCATTGCCGGCTCGATCCCGTCCAGCGGGGCGGTGGGTCGCCGGCGCAGGCGCCGAACGTGATCGGTCGCCTTGCGGTGCGCGATCGTGTAGAGCCACGCCCGCAGGTACGTGGCGTCGGTCAGCGATCGATAGGCGCGGAGCGCGGCCATGAATGTCTCCTGCAGGCAGTCGTC
>JBBRWZ010000011.1:0-41506 GCA_038248895.1 Candidatus Limnocylindria bacterium
AGCCCACCCCCACCCCCTCACCGACACCCACACCGACCCCGACGCCAAGCCCGACCCCGGTGCCGGAGACGCCGCCGCCGGCGACCCCGACCCCCACCGTCGCGCCCGCCTGAACGCGGCTCGGTGCTAGGATCGATCGATCATGCCCGTATCGAGCTCACCAACGACAACGCCATGCCAACCGTGATGTCGGTCGACGAATCGACCTTCGACGCGGAGATCCTCCAGGCCGAGCGACCAGTCCTCGTCGACTTCTGGGCACCCTGGTGCGGGCCGTGCCGGCTCGTGTCGCCCGTCGTCGAGAGCATCGGCGCCAAGCACGATGGCCGGATCACCGTCGCCAAGGTGAACACCGACGAGAACCAGCAGCTGGCGATGCGCTACAGCATCTTCAGCATCCCCACCCTGATCGTCTTCGATCGTGGGCGCGAGGCGGCCCGACTCGTCGGCTACATGCCGCAGGAGGCGATGGAAGAGCGGCTCGCCGCGTTCCTGAGCTGAGGCCTACGATCACCAGACCGATGCGGCCGGCCCACCCTGCGGCCGGCCGATGTCGGTACACTCGATCGCCAATGCCCCTCCCGGCCCAGCCCGCATGATCATCAAGACCGAGCGCCGCGGCGGATTCGACCGCCGTCAATCTCCCGATCCGTTCGCCGGCGACGAGCGCCGCGGCTCGGATCGCCGCGAGATGTGCTGGGAGGTCGAGAACTGCGACCTGTCCATTCGCTACCGCTGTCCTGCGTTCATCCTCCGGCGGCCGTGCTGGGAGCTGTGGGCCGTCGACGGCATCGGTCCGGCGCGCGCCTGCTGCTATAACGATCGCGAGTGCGAGCCGGGCCGCTGCGTCATCGCCGAGAAGCGCTTCGCCGGCACGACGCAGGAGGTGGAGCCGCTCACCGTCCACGTCGGCCGCCGGGGCGTGCCGCTCGGCTACGCCAAGCCCCGCCGCCACCATTGCCCGCACTTCTACCTGACGCAGGGATCGAAGGGCCGCGTACCGATCCAGGCACCGCAGCTGCTGCGGACCCTCACCAAGCAGGAGGGCGTCGTCAGCCGCTGCGAGCTGCGTGGCGGTGTCCACCTCGACACCGGCTACGTCAGCGACCTGTGCCTCACCGGCCAGCACATTGACTGCGTCTTCTACGAGGATTCGAACGCCTGAGCTGACGTACCCGGCGGCGGTCGAGGCGCTCACGCAGCGGGGCCGGTTCGGGATCAGCCTCGGGCTCGAGCGCGTGACGCGGCTGCTCGGCGAGCTCGGCCACCCGGAACGCGAGCTCCATGGCGCGCTCGTCGGCGGCACGAACGGCAAGGGTAGCGTCGTGGCGCTCGCGCGCACCGTCCTCACCGCGGCCGGGCTGCGCGTCGGCACGATGCCGAAGCCGCACCTCGTCAGCTACCGCGAGCGCATCGCGATCGACGGGGAGGCCCTGTCACCGGAGCGCTTCGCGGCCGCCATCGCTCGCGTCCTGCCGGCTGTCGACCGCGCCGCCGCCGACCTGGGGCCGCCGACCGAGTTCGAGGTCCTCACCGCGGCTGCCTACGCGGAGCTGGCGCGCAGCAACGTCGACCTGGCGCTCGTCGAGGTCGGCATGGGCGGCAGGCTTGATGCGACCAACAGCGCTGATTTGGGCGTGGCGACCGTCGTCAACGTGCAGCACGACCACGAGGCACACCTCGGCCATACGCTCCGCGCCATCGGCGGCGAGAAGGCGCCGATCATCAAGCGCGGTGACCTCGCCGCCACGGGCGCATCGGGCCGCGGGCTGCGCCCGATCATCGACCGCTGCGCCGCCCTCGGCGTCCCGCTGCGTCGCGCCGGCCCGCGCCAGCCGTACCGCGCCACGCTGCTCCACCTCGACTGGGAGGGGACGGTCGTCCACGCGCGAACGCCCGATGCGGAGCTGCCGGAGCTCCGCCTCGGCCTGATCGGGGCGCACCAGGCGGAGAACGCGGCGGTGGCGCTCGCGCTGCTCGACGCGCTCCGCGAGGACGCGGCACGGCGCGACATGCCGTTCGCCATCGACGAGACGACGCTGCGCCACGGTCTCGCCGCGACCCGGTGGCCGGGCCGGATGGAGCTGCTCGCCAGTCCTCGCCTCGGGCGCGTCCTCCTCGACGGTGCTCACAACCCGGCCGGCGCCACGGCGCTCGCCAGCACGCTCGCGAACCTCGGAGCACGCGGCATGCCGCTCGTCTTCGGGGCGATGCGCGGCAAGAAGGTGACGGCCATCCTGCATGCCCTGCGGTCGCTGGCGCCGCGACCGATCTTCACCGCCGTCGACGACCCCAACGCGTTCCCGCCCGGCGAGCTGCTGCGGACGTGGCGACGGATCGCCGGCGGCGGCGAGGCGATCGCCGACCCGGCGGCGGCACTCGAACGGGCGGCGGCGCTGCGTCGCGCGGACGAGCCGGTCGTCGTGGCAGGATCGCTCTACCTGGTGGGCGCGCTGCGTGGCGCCCTGACCGATGATCGAGAGGCGGGCTGAAGGTGGAGCTGCGGTTCGGCGAGCGAACGTGGGTGATGGGCATCATCAACGTCACCGGCGACTCGTTCAGCGGCGACGGCATCGCCCCCGAGGGCACGGACCGCGACGCGGTGGTTGCCGCAGCCGTCGACCAGGCGGAGCGCTTCGTGGCTGCCGGGGCGCACATCCTCGACGTCGGCGGCGAGTCGACGCGGCCGCGCCAGTTTTACGGCGAGCGGCGTGACGTGGCAGCGGACGACGAGCGGAAGCTCGTCGTGCCCGTCGTTCGGGCGATCGCCGAGCGCGTGGGCGCGGCCGCCCTCGTCAGCATCGACACGACGAAGGGCGACGTGGCGCGCGCCGCCCTCGACGCCGGGGCACGCATGGTGAACGACGTCTGGGCCGCGCGGCGCGACCCGGACACGGCACGCGCCGCGGCGGATGCCGGCGCGTGGCTGGTGCTGGTCCACAACAAGGAGGTCGCCGAGTACGCCGGCGACGTGGTCGACGAGGTCGTCGCCTGGCTGGGTGATGCCGTTGCCGACGCCGTTGCCGCCGGCGTCCCGCGCGACCGCGTCATCGTCGACCCCGGGATCGGCTTCGGGAAGACCGGCGAGCACAACCTCGAGATCCTCCACCGCCTCGGCGAGCTGAAGGCGGCCCTGGGCCTGCCGCTGCTGGTCGGTACGAGCCGCAAGCGATTCATCGGGACGCTCCTCGACGACGCGCCGCCCGACGACCGCGTCGAAGGCACCGCGGCGACCGTCGCACTCGCCGTCGCCGCCGGGGCCGACGTGGTCCGCGTCCACGACGTCGCACAGATGTCGCGCACGGTGCGTGTCGCGGACGCCATCATTCGCCGATGAGTGATCGCATCTCGCTGCGCGGCATGCGTTTCATGGGACGCCACGGCGTGCATCTCGAGGAACGCATGGAGCCGCAGTTGATCGAGGTCGACGTCGATCTCGAGACCGATGTCGCGGCGGCCGCCGCTTCCGACGAACTCGAGGACACGGTCGACTACGCGGCCGTCTTCGAGATGGCGCGCTCGCGCGTCGAGGGCGACAGCTTCCGCCTCATCGAGGCGCTGGCCGGCGCGATCGCCGGCGATGTGCTCGACGGGCACGCCGGGGTCGCCGCGGTAGAGGTACGAGTCCGCAAGCCGAAGGCGCCGCTGCCCGGGACATTCGACACCGTCGAGGTGTCGCTCCGTCGCGAGCGCTAGCGGCGCCTACTGCGACTGGTCCGGGAGCGTGCCGAGCGTGACCGTCACCTCGCGCGTCGATGACCCGTTGAGGACGCGCATCGTGACCTTGTCGCCCGGCATGTGCGGCACCACCGCCTCGGCCAGGTCGTGGTCCGCGTCAATCCGGTGGCCATCCACCTCCACGATGATGTCGCCGTCCTTGATGCCGGCCGCGGCGGCGGGGCTGTCCGGGAAGATGGCCGGCTGGCCGCTCGCCGGCGAGTTGACCCAGACGCCGTAATCGACGGCCAGGTTGTTCTCGGCCGCAACCTGCTTCGTCACCGGCACGTAGTAGACGCCGATCCACGGCCGCACGAATGGCTGCACGCCGTCGAGCGCCTGCTCGGTGAGCGGTCGGGCGACGTCGATCGGGATCGCGAAGCCGATGCCCTGCGCATTGGTGGCGACGGCCGTGTTGACGCCGATCACCTGGCCGGCGCTGTTGACGAGCGGGCCGCCGGAGTTACCGGGGTTGATGGCCGCGTCGGTCTGGATCAGGTTGTTCAACGTCTCCGAGCTGGTCTGGCTGGCATTGCCCGCCTGGATCTGGCGGCCGAGGCCGGAGACGACGCCAGTGGTGACGGTGTTCTGGTAGCTCGTCCCGAGGGGCGAGCCCATGGCGATGGCGAGCTGGCCGCGCTCGAGGTCGGCGCTCGTCCCGAGCTCGGCGGTGGGGAGTCCGGTGGCGTCGATCTTCACCACCGCGAGGTCGGTGAGCGGATCGGTGCCATACAGCGTGCCGTCGAAGACACGGGTGTCATTGAGCTGCACCTTCAGCGTGGTGGCGCCATCGATGACGTGCTTGTTCGTCAGGATCCACCCGTCGGCGTCGAAGATGAAGCCGGAGCCGACGCCCTGCTGCGTCTGCCCGAAGAGGCCCTCCTGGCTGGAGGCGATGGTGACGACGGCCGGCATCACCGCGTCGGTGGCGGTGATCACCGCGGACGACTCGTTGACGTTGACGACCTGCTGTCCGGTGGACGGCGTGTCGGTCTGCGTTCCCACCGGCGTCGCGGGCGGGTCGATGAGGTTGGCGACGGCCACCGCGGAGAGGCCACCGGAGACGATGCCCACCACCAGCGCCATCGCCGCCACCGGGAGGAGGCCCGGACCGCGGCGTGCGGTCACGCGCGCCGGGGCGGCGGACGCCGCCGGGGGACGCGTCGACCAGGTTGGGGCACCATGCCAGGCCGCGGGCGGCGTTGGCGCGTCGGGGCCGTAATGCCGCACCTCCACCGGCTCGGTCGGATGGTCGGGGTAGGGTCGGTCGGGTTGATCGGTCATCGGTGAGGTTCGTCCATGAGGCACTGGTTCCGCGCCGGTTGCGGGCACGGGACGTCGCAGCCGGCGCGTGCATCCTCCCAGGCGGCCATTACGCGCACGCAGCGCGGCGCGTGAAGTTTCATTGATCTTCGCCGTGCATGCCAGCACCATCGTCGCGCGGCACATCGCCCGCGCGCGGCTGCCGCGCCGATGACGTCATGGCGTTGGCAGCGGGGCGCGGAAGGCGCACCCGGAACACGGATCCACCGCCGACGACGCTCTCGACCTGGATCTCGCCGTCGTGCATCTGGGCGATCGACCGCGCGATGGCGAGCCCCAGGCCGCTGCCCGACGCGCGCGCCTCGCCCGTGTTCGTCCCCCGGTAGAAGCGATTGAAGATGTGCGGCAGCTCCGCCGGCGGCACCCCGGGGCCGGTGTCGCGCACCTCGATCACCGCCTCGGGCCCGCGATCGTCGAGCCGGACCACGACCGAGCCGCCGGGCGAGGTGAACTTGAGCGCATTGCCGACCAGGTTCGTGACCAGCTGCACGATTCGCTGCCGATCGATGGCCAGCACGACCGGGCTCGATGGAACCTCCACGGTGAGGCCGACGCCCCGCTCCTCGGCCACCTCCGCGTGGGCCTCCACGACACTGCGCAGCGGGTCGCGCAGGTCATCGTCCCGGACGTCGAGCGGGAAGATGCCGGCGTCGATCCGGGACAGGTCGAGGAGGTTGTTGCTCATCCACTCGAGGCGGCTGATCTGCTCGCTCGAGCGGTCGAGGAACTCGCGGCGCGTCTCCTCGTCGACGCCGCCGTCGCGCTGCAGGTCGGTGAACGTGCGCAGCGCCGCGATGGGCGTGCGGAGCTCGTGGCTCACGTCGGCGATGAACGCTCGCAGCCGGTCGCGGTCGTCGCTGATGACGCGCACCATCTCGGCGAGCTGGTCGGCCATGATGTTGAACTGCGAGCCGAGGGCGTCGAGCTCGGCGATCTCCGCCGGCGGAACGCGCTCGCCCAGGTTGCCCTCTGCGATCCGGACCGATGCGCTCTGCAGCCGTGCCAGCGGCCGGGTGAGGCGGCTGGCCGCCCAGGCCCCGGCGACGAGCGCCGCCGCGAACGCGACGAGGCCACCGATGAGCAGCGCGTAGCCGACCCGCTCGAGCGTCTGGACCCGGGAGGTGTACGGGCTGCCGACCTCGATTCGGACGGCGACGCTCAGCTGCGGGAACACGGCCCGCGTCAGCTGGTCAGTGACGTCGCGCGTGCCGATCGAGGGGTCCGGCTGAAGGCCCTGCGCGCGCAGGCCGTCGCCATGCACCGACGTCGCCTCGGCCATCAGCTGCTCATTCTCGTAGAGGCGCACGAGGCCCAGGTCGAGCTCGTTGGCGGCCTGCTGCGCCACCGGGCCGTAGATGCGTGCCCCGCGGACCTCGGGCAGCAGCTGCGTTTCGCCCGCGGCAGCGAACGTGTCGCGCAGGGCGAGCCCGGTTGCCTGCGCGGCGCTCTCGAGCCGCTTCGTCGCCTGCTCGACGAGGTAGCCCGGCAGGACCTGGTAGATGGCGACGCCGGAGATGAAGAGCGCCAGCACTGCGACGAAGCTCAGGGTGAGCACGAAGCGAACGTCGAGCCTGCGCAGCGGATGCACCGCCGCTACTCGCCCCAGTCGCTCACTCCTCCGCAAATGCATAGCCGACCCCTCTCACCGTTCTGATGTAGCGCGGCTGGGCGGGATCCGGCTCGATCTTGTCCCGGATGTGACTGACATGGACGTTGATGGTCCGCTCGTCCGCCTCCAGCGCGTCGTCGTAGTCGCGGACGAGCTCGAGGAGCTGCGAGCGGGTGAAGACGCGCCCCGGCTTGGCGGCGAGGTGCCGGAGCAGGTCGAACTCGGTGGTGGTGAGGGTGATCCGCTCCCCGTCGCGCGTCACCCGGCGCCGCTCGAGGTCGATGACGAGGTCGCCGCGTCGCAGCGTGCCGCCGGTCTGCGCCTCGGCCAGCGCGCCGTAGGCGCGGCGGAACTGCGCCTTCACGCGGCTCACCAGCTCGCGCACGCTGAATGGCTTGACCAGATAGTCGTCGGCACCGATCTCGAGACCGACCACCTTGTCGACCTCGTCGGCACGCGCCGTGAGGAAGATGATCGGCGCGCGCGTCTCACGCCTCAGACGCCGGCACGTCTCGAAGCCGTCGATACCGGGGAGGCGGACGTCGAGCAGGATCACCTCCGGCGCCAGCGACGCGAGCCGCTCGAGCGCCTCCTCGCCGGTACCGGCGACGGTGACCCCGTACCCTTCGCGTTCGAGGGCGACCTGCACGCCGCGCGCGACGGCGGGCTCGTCCTCCACGATCATGATCGTTCCGGCCATACAGCCGCAGATGATAGCAACGCACCTCCTGAGGTAGCGATTGGCCACCCGACCCGCGGTGATCGTCACCGGCGCCGCCTTCGGCGTCTTCGGTCTGCTCTACGGCGTCTGGGCGGTCCTGCTCGCCGACCTCGCCCATGCCCTCGCGCTGTCGGACGGCCCGCTGGGACTGGCGATCACGGCCGGCTTCGTCGGATCGCTGCCGGTGATGATCGGCGGGGGGGCGCTCGCCGATCGATTCGGGCCCCGTGCCTTCGCCATCGGCAGCGGGCTCATCCTCGCGGTGGCGTTCGGCGCCGTCGCCATTGCCGGGTCGTTCGCGGCCCTCGTCGTCGTGCTGTTCATCTTCTTCGGCGCCAGCGGGGCGTACGACGTGGGGATCAACGCCAGCGCCATGAGCCTCGAGCGCGCGGCCGGGCGACGGCTGATGGCACCGTTCCACGCTGCCTTCAGCGGTGGCGGGATGATCGGTGCGCTCCTCGCCGGTCTGCTTCTCGGCAGCGGCGCTGTGCCGTTCCGCGCCGCGTACGCGGCGGTGGGCGTGGCGATCGCCGTCGTCATGCTGGCCTGGCTGCGCACGCCGCCGGTCAACCCCGGGCCGCCGGAAGGGGATGCGCCAGCTCGGCGCCGCTCCCCTTACCGCGACCGGCTCCTCGTGCTGCTCGCCGCCATCACCGCCCTCGCCTTTCTGTCGGAGGGAGCGATGGAGACATGGTCGGGGATCTACCTGCGCACCAGCCTCGACCTGCCGCCACTCACCGGCGCTGCCGGCGTGGCCGTCTTCCATGCCGCGATGCTGGTCGGACGCACCGCCACCTCGGTGATCGGCACGCGGATCGAAAGCACGAGCATCCTCGTCGGCGCCGGGGTGCTCGCTGCGGGCGCGATGGGGCTCGCACTGGCGACCGAGGTGCCGCTGGTCGTGATCGGCGGCTTCCTCCTCGTTGGCCTTGGCCTGGCGGCGATCGCGCCGGTCGCCTTCAGCCTCGCCGCGGAGGCACGACCGGAGAGCGCCGGGCGAGCCAGCAGCGTCATCACCACCATCGGCTATGCCGGGTTCCTCTTCGGCCCCGGCATCATCGGCGGCGTGGCGGAGGCGTCGAGCCTCCGCATCGGTCTGTCGGCGGTGGTCGTCGCCGGCCTGCTCGTCGCGGTGCTCGCACCACGTGCCACGCGCATGAAGGAGGTCGGAGGCTGAACGGCTGGGCGCCTTGCCCGTTTGGCGCGTCCGCGGTACCATCCCCGCTCGCACATCGTGCTTGAGATCAGCCGTCCGGCTGTGCCCGGCCGCCGCGACAGGCCTGCAGAGGATCGCCATCCGCCATGGAACTCAGACTCGACCTTGACGCGCGCCAGGCGCTTGGCAAGGCGAACAAGCGCCTCCGCCGCGAGGGGATCGTCCCCGGCGTCGTGTTCGGCAAGGGCGAGGAATCCACGCCCGTGCAGGTCGGCGCGAAGGAATTCGACACGCTCTACCGCGCCGCCGGCAGGTCGAGCATCGTGCTGCTGAAGCTGCCCGGTGCCAGCCGCGCCAAGAGCGCCTTCATCAAGAGCGTCCAGCGCAATCCCATCTCCGGCCAGGCGCTCCACGTCGACTTCTTCGTCGTGAACCTGAAGCAGGAGATGGAGGTCGTGGTGCCGCTCGTCTTCGTCGGCGAGGCCCCCGCGGTCGAGGAGAGCGGGGGCACGCTCGTGACCTCGCTCAACACGTTGCGCGTCAAGGCCCTGCCGAACGACATCCCGCACGAGGTCGAGGTCAACGTCGCGACGCTCGTCAATCTCGACGTGTCGATCCATGTCCGCGACCTGTCGCTCAACCGTGACCTGATCACCGTCGTGACCGATGCCGACGAGCTCGTCGCCAAGGTCTTCCCGCCACGCGTCGAGGAAGAGCCCGAGGTCACAGCCGCCGCCGAGGGCGAGGAGGGTGCCGAGGGAGAGGAGGGTGCCGAGGGCGAGGAGGGTGCCGAGGATGCCGGTGCCGCCGGGAGCGGAACGGATTCGAGGGGTTCCGAAACCGAGTCCTGACCGGCGCATCCGGTTACCAACGCGGAGGCCGCGCACGGGTCGCTCCCGGCGCGGCCTTTGTGCTGCCCGCGGCGCCGATCCGTCACCGAGATTGCGCCGGAGTTCTGAGGCGGGCCGAGTTCCGGTGATCCATCATCGGTCGGTGCGCGTGATGCGCACGCATGGGCGACGTTCGTGCGCGAAGAGCGGCGACGCGTCGGTGGAATCGAGCCGATGCCACGCTGCCGGCGCATTCACGCCGGTCCATCACCGGGGTGTGGTGGCCGGCTCCTCGTCGGGGCGATAGCGACGCTCGCCGCTGGCTGGGTCGATCCAGACGCGGAGCTGGCGCCGCGTGGTGGGGTCGATGAAGCGCTCCTCGGTGGGCCGGAAGCGGGGTTCGGGCGCGCCGGTGTCCATTCCCGCCGCACCGGGAGCCGCGCCGGATGCCTCCGCCGCCGCGGACCGATACCGCGTCCGCTCGAAAAGCACCGCCAGCAGGCCGGCCGCGCCGAGCAGCATCAGCCAGAAGCCTGAGATCATCGGCGCACCGCCGCCCACCACCGCGAAGAGGCCAGCCAACAGGACGAGCGCCGCTACGGCGGCGATCAGGATGCGCAACAGCGCGAACATCGGTCCGTACCTCCGCTACTCGAGCGGTTGTGGCGCCCCCGCGTCGGGCTCGACAACGACCGACGTCCCGTAGGCAACGATCTCGCTCATCGAGTTGTTCAGCTCCGAGCTGTCGAAGCGCATGCTGATGACCGCGTTGCCGCCCATCAGCGTCGCGTTCTCCACCATCCGGTCGAGTGCCTGGCGCCGCGTATCCTCGAGCAGGGCGGTGTACTCGTGGATCTCCCCGCCGACGAGGGATCGCAGGCTGGCGGTGATGTTGCCGGCCAATCCGCGACTGCGCACGACCAGCCCGAAGGCCTGGCCCTTCGTCTCGACGACCCGGTGGCCGGCCACGAAAGGAGCGGTGGTGACGATCATGCGCGACAGTATGCGCCAGCGTCAGTCAGCGAGATGGTCGGCGGCGAATGCTCGGATCGCGTCGATGTCCGGTTCGAGGACATACCCGCGTCCGTCGCCACGATCGCCCTCGAAGCTGATGAAGTCCGGCGGTCGCAGCACCTGGAGCGTGCGATGGGCGTCGCCGGCGCGGCGTGCCAGCTCCACGAGTGCCGGCAGCTGGTCGAGCGGGAGGTCGGTGTCGAGCCCGTCGAGGCCGACGAGGATCCCGCCGATGTCGACCGCCGCATCGGGGTTCGTCAGCCGATCGACGATCTCCAGGATCACCTCCTGCTGCCGACCGGCGCGCCCGTAGTCGGTGTCGACCCGGGTGCGCACGTAGGACAACGCCGTGGGGCCGTCGAGGTGCTGCGGTCCCGCCGGAATGTCGAGGCTGACCTTCGGATCGGCGAGGGGCGCCTCCGGGTCAACGTCGACGCCGCCCACGGCATCCACGAGCGCGGCAAGGTCATCCATGTCGATCGCGACGTAGGCGTCGATCGGTACGCGATACAGCTCCTCCATCGCGCCTCGGAGCGCGTCGACGCCCTCCTCGCGATAGAGAGCGTTGATCTTGCGATCCCACGTGCTCCCGTCGGCGAGTGGCAGGTCGACGGTGTCGCGGGGCAGGCTCACGAGCGTGACCTCGGATTGATCAGCACTGACGCTGGAATCCGCCGACGGCGCCGGCGACCACGAGAACGACCACGATCGAGCCGATGACGGCCACCAGGCTCGGACCGGACCGCGCCGGCGCTTGACGATGGGACACCAGGGTACCGTAGCGGATGGCCCGGAACTCCCGTGGTCCGGCCGCGCGGCGCCAACCGATAGGGAGTCGTTGTCAGTCGCGACGCTGCGACGCGGCGAGCCGCCGTGCGAGGGCATCGCGGGCGAAAAGCTCGTCGAGCACCATTTCCGTGGCGCCAACGACTCCCGCCAGCGCGCCGAGGGACGAGCGCTGGATCTCGAGGTCGCGCGTCGCCAATGGCAACGACCGGCGGTAGACCGTCTCGCGAATGGCTGCCAGGAGCTGCTCGCCGCTGGCTGCGACGCCGCCGCCGACGACAACGAGCGAGGGGTTGAAGAAGTTGACGAGGCTCGCCAGCATGAGGCCGACACGATGTCCGGCCGCCTGGAGCAGGCCGGTGGCGACCGCGTCGCCGAACGATGCCGCCCGAGCAACGTCCTCCGCCCGCACCAACCCGCGTTGCTGGAGCGCGACGGCGAGGGGTTGGCTCCGTCCCGAGCGCGCCGCCGCCGTCCCGTCGCGCGCCAGGGCGGCGCCGCCCGCCAGCGCCTCGAGGCAGCCGAAGTTGCCGCAGCGGCAGACAACCGATGCCGCGTCCGTCACCGCGATGTGCCCCACGTCCCCGGCGGCACCCTGGGCCCCCCGATGCAATCGCCCGTTGGAGATGATGCCGGCGCCGATCCCGGTGCCGAGCTTGAGGACGATGACGTTGTCGTGCCCGACGGCGATGCCCGCGCGCCACTCCCCGAGGGCGAGGATGTTGACGTCATTGTCGACCCAGACGGGAGCGCCATAGCGCTCGGATAGTCGCTCGCGAACCGGGTAGCCGTCCCAGCCGGGCATGATCGGCGGCGAGACCGGACGGCCCGAGCGGAATTCCACCGGACCCGGCACGCCGATCCCCACCCCCCACAGCGGCCCGGGCACGTCGCGGGTGGCGGCGGCGAGCTCGTTGAAGAGCTCCTCGATCCGGGCCAGGCAGTGGTCCGGACCGGCGGCCACGTCCGCCGGCTCGTCGCGATGGCCGAGGATGCGACCGTCGAGATCGGTGACGGCCACGTCGATGCTCGTCGCCCCGAGGTCGGCGACGAGAAGGTGGCCCGCGTCACCGCGGAACGCGACGCGGCGCGGGGGACGGCCACCGGTGCTCGGACCGACGTCCGCCTCCGCGACGAGGCCGAGCGCCCCGAGCTCGCCGAGCCGCTGCGCAACCGTGCCTCGGCTGAGGCCGGTCTGGGCGACAAGCTCCGCGCGCGTCCGCGATCGGCCGCTCCGGACGGCCCCGAGGATGGCGACGAGGGCGTCAAGGCCCTCGTCCGACGGAGCGGCAGCGAACGGCATGGGCTCGACGGAGGTCGGTTCCACGTCCGGCATTGTATGGTGCCCGCTGGCGTCGATCGGTACTTCTGTTATTGACAGGCGAAAGTATCATCGGTTGGTGCCCATCCCGTCGACCTCGGAAAGCGTGCGCGTCCGCCAAACCTCTAGACATCTAGATGGGAGCCCCTGCGCGCAGTGAGACGCCCGGCGGAGATTGGGGCGGCCGTGATCGGCAGCGGCTTCATCGGCACCGTTCATATCGAGGCACTGCGCCGTCTCGGCGTGCAGGTCCATGGGCTGCTGGGGTCATCGCCGGAACGAGGGCGCGCGAGTGCGCTGCGCCTCGGTGTGCCGCGCGCGTACGACGATCTCGGTGACCTGCTCGCGGACGACCGCGTGGACGTGATCCACGTCACGAGCCCGAACCACCTCCACCATCCGCAGGTGCGCGAGATCCTGGCTGCCGGCCGTCACGTGGTGTGCGAGAAGCCACTGGCGCTCACCTCGGCGGAGTCGGCCGAGCTGGTCACGCTCGCCGCCGACGCCGGCTGCGTCAACGCGGTCAACTTCAACATCCGCTTCTACCCCCTCAACCAGCACGTCCGTGATCTCATCGCCGACGATCGAATCGGCGGGGTGCGGCTCGTCACCGGCCGCTACTTCCAGGACTGGCTGCTGCTCGAGACGGATTGGAACTGGCGGCTCGAGCCCGAGCTGGGCGGATCACTGCGCGCGGTGGGCGACATCGGTTCGCATTGGCTCGACCTTGCCGCGTTCATGAGCGGCCTGCGCATCACCGAGGTGATGGCGGACCTGCACACGTTCATCCCCACCCGGCAGCAGCCGTCCGACCCCGTCGAGACCTTCTCGACCGAGCGCGCGACGGACACCGTCGATCGTGAGATCACCACCGAGGACACGGCCACCGTGCTCCTCCGTTTCGAGAACGGGGCGCGCGGCACCGTGGCCATCAGCCAGCTCAGCGCGGGGCGCAAGAATTCGCTCGCCTACGAGATCGACGGTGCCACGTCGGCTGTCGCATGGGACTCGGAACAGCCGGACCAGCTGTGGATCGGGCACCGCGACACCGCCAACGAGATCCTGATCCGCAACCCCGCCCTGATGAACGCCGCCGGACGGGCCGCGGCGGCTCTCCCCGGTGGCCACGTGGAGGGCTTCGCCGACACGTTCCGTGCGCTCTTCCGGGCGGTGTACGAGGATGTCGGCTCGGGAGGCCCGGCGGACCATCCGTCGTACCCGACCTTCGCCGACGGGCACGACGAGATGCTCGTCGGCGATGCTGTGGCGGCGAGCGCCCGCGACGGGCGCTGGGTCGCCGTGGAGCGGGCCGCATGACCGAGGGGATGAATCGACGACAGATAGAGGGATCGCACGCATGAAGCTCGGCTTCCTGACCGCTCCGTTCGCGGAGACGCCACTCGACGAGGTCGCCGTGTGGGCCGGCGAGAGCGGCTTCGAGAGCCTGGAGATCGCCTGCTGGCCACAGGCGAAGGGACCAGCGCGACGCTACGCCGGCACGAGCCACATCGATGTCGCCGATCTCTCGACCGCGCGCGCCGGCGAGATCGTGGATCAGGTCGCTGGCGAAGGACTGGGCATCTCGGGCCTCGGCTTCTACCCGAATCCGATGCACCCCGACCGCGAGATGCGCGAGGCGGCGATCGCGCACCAGAAGCTGGTGATCGAGGCGGCGGGCAAGATGAACGTGCCGTACTTCAACACGTTCATGGGCGGCGATCCGGCGCTCACCCTCGACGCCAACTGGGAGCGCGCGCTCGAGCTGTGGCCGCCCATTGTCGAGCACGCGCGAGCGCACGGCGTGAAGATCACCATCGAGAACTGCCCCATGATCTTCAGCTACGATGAGTGGCCGGGCGGCAACAACATCGCCTGGTCGCCATACATCTGGCGCCGGATCATCGGGGAGTGGGGCGACACCGTCGGCCTCAACTACGACCCCTCGCACCTCGTCTGGCTGATGATCGACCAGGAGCGGTTCATCCGCGAGTTCGGGCCGCACATCCTCCACGTCCAGGCGAAGGACGTGGAGATCGACCGCGACGGACTGTATGAACGCGGCACGCTTTCGGGGGGTATCGGGTGGCAGATCCCCCGCCTCCCGGGCCTCGGCGAGGCACCCTGGGGCCGCATCTTCGCCGCCCTCTACCGCGCCGGTTACGACGGCGACATCATCATCGAGCACGAGGATCGCGACTTCGAAGGGACCGATGCGCTCGTGAAGCGCGGCTTCCTCCTCGCCCGCGACGTCCTCCGCCCCTATATCAAGTGAGCGCCATGACCACCACCCTGCCCATCCTCAGCGTCGACACTGTCAGCGAGCGGCAGCTCGCCAAGACCATCGACCACTCGCTCCTCAAGCCGGAGCTCGACGACGCGTTCGTCGAGGCCGGCTGCCGCCTCGCGGCGGAGTACGACGTGGCATCGGTCTGCGTCCGGCCGGTCGACGTGGAGCGCGCGGCGGCGATCCTGGATGGAACCGATGTCGCGGTGGGCACCGTGATCGGCTTCCCGCACGGCTCCTCGACCACCGCCACCAAGGTGTTCGAGGCCCGCGACGCGCTGGCCAACGGAGCGACCGAGCTCGACATGGTGATCCAGATTGGGGCACTCCGATCCGGGCGCGACCAGGACGTCCGTGATGACATCGCCGCCGTGGTTGCGGTGGCGCACGAGGCGGGGGCGCTCGTCAAGGTGATCCTCGAGAATGCGTACCTGACCGACGACGAGAAGGAGCGCGGCTCGCGACTCGTCGAGGCGGCCGGCGCCGACTTCGTCAAGACCTCCACCGGGTTCGCGCCCACGGGTGCGACCCACGAGGACCTGGCGCTGATGCGTCGCGTCACCTCGCCGCACGTTCAGGTCAAGGCGGCAGGCGGGGTCAGGACGCTGGATGGGCTGATCGACGTCATGAACCTGGGCGTGACGCGCATCGGTGCGACGCAGACGAAACCGATCCTCGACGACTACCGTGCCCGCCGTGGCGGGTCAGGCGTAGCGGCCGCGCCCGACGGGGGCGACGGCGAGTATTGATCCAACCGAACGATCGAGAGAATATCCGGCGCCGCGCAGCGCGAGCGACCGGCCAGGAGGTGGGCGACGAAGAGAGAGGCGACGAACGAGAGGGGCAACGACCGGCGATCCGCTGACGGGCCGCGGTCAGATCACGAAGGAGATTGGTCCATGAGGCAGTACAGGGCGACACGGGGCTTCGCCGCGTTTGCGGCGCTGGCGCTCGTCATCAGCGCCTGCACGAGCTCAGGCTCGGGCAGCAGCAGCGCGGCGGCCAGCGCCTCCGGTGCGGCCTCGGCCTCGGCCGAGGCGACCGGCGGCGAGGGTGGCAACTACGCCGTCGGCTATTCGAACGGCGGCGGCGTCGGCAACGGCTTCCGCGAGGAGCAGGTCTGCACCGCCAAGGCGGAGGCGCTGGCATCCGGCCAGGTCGCCGAGCTGACGACGATCCACCGCAACACGGACGCCGCCGGACAGCTGTCCGACATCCGTGACCTGATCGCCGCCGGCGTCGACGCGATCGTCTTCAACCCGAACGACCCCGAGGCGCTCAACCCGGCGCTGGAGGAGGCGAACGCGGCCGGCATCACGACCGTCTCCGTGGACGCCTACGTCACGAATCCCGACACGTACAACCTGTACAACAACCAGGTGAAGTACGCCGAGCTCGGGGCGAAGTGGCTGTTCGACCAGCTCGGCGGCGAGGGCACCGTGTACTACATGCGCGGTCTCGCCGGCAACTCGGCCGACAGCGACCGTGACACCGGCTTCAAGAACGTGCTCGCCGATTACCCGAACATCACCGTCGTCCCGAACGAGGACGGTGTCTTCACCGGCTGGGATCCGGCGACCACGACCGGGCTGATCAACGACTTCATCGCCGCGGGCGACTACGACAACATCGACGGCATCTGGACCTCCGGCATGGACTCCCAGGTCGTCGACGCCATCAAGGCCGCCGGCAAGGACTACGTGCCGATCGTCGGCGCCGACCTCGGCGCGTTCGTCGGCCAGCTGCTCAACGACACCGACTATCCGGGCCTCGAGGGCGCGGCGGTGACGAACACGGCGGCAGTCGGCGGTGCCGGCGTCAGCCTGGCGCTGAAGCTGCTGAACGGCGAGTCGGTAGCAACCGATTCGTCGGCCAGCCAGCCGAACACGGTCCTCCTCGACCCGGTTCTCGCTGACAACACCAGCGCCGACGGGAAGCAGCTCCTGGAGTCGTGGCAGGTCGATGGACTCGACCCGCTGTGGCCCCTGGGCCTCGAGATCGAGGGCTTCACGGACTACACCCCCGAGGAGGCGGTAGCCTGCAAGGGGCCGGGCGAATAGCCCACCGATCCATGGGAGGGAGCTGTCGGCCGAGCCGGCAGCTCCCTCGGTACCTCTCCCCTCCCGCAGAGGACCGATGACCGCCGTCGCCACCGAATCCCTCCTCCACGCGACTGACATCTCCAAGCGCTACGGCGCCGTCGTCGCCCTGCGGTCCGCGTCGATCGACGTCCGTCCCGGCGAGGTGCATGCGCTGATGGGCGCCAACGGCGCCGGCAAGAGCACGCTCGTCAAGATCCTCACCGGCGCCGTGCGCCCGGATGCGGGGCGCATCGTCGTCCGCGGCCAGGAACGCAGCGTGCACTCCCCCGGCGATGCCCGGCGGGGTGGCGTCGTCTCCGTCTACCAGGAGCCGTCGCTCATCCCGGACCTCGACATTCGATCCAACCTGCGGCTGACCCGCACGCCCGTCGACCCATTCCACCACTGGCTGGGCGAGCTCGGGGTCGAGCGCCTCGACCTGCGACGCGTTGCACGACGGCTGCCGCTCGCGACGCTGCGCATCATCGACCTGGCGCGTGCCCTCGCGATCGAGCCGGACATCATCATGCTCGACGAGATGACGGCGGCGCTGCCCGCCAACCTCGCCGAGCGCGTCCTCGACGTCGTCGGCCGCGTGCGCGGCACGGATCGGTCCGTCCTCTTCATCTCCCACCGCATGATCGAGATCGGCGCCATCTGCGACCGCGCCACGGTGCTCCGCGAGGGCGAGACGGTGGGCGTCGTCGACGTCCGCCCCGGCTCCGAGCAGCGGATCGTGGAGCTGATGCTCGGCGAGGCCGCGGGCGAGATGCGGCGCGATGACGTTACGACCGAGCGCGCCGCGCGCGCGGCCGGCACCACGCCGCGCCTCGCCACCGTCGACCTGGCGAAGGGCACGAAGCTGCGCGGCGTCTCGTTCGAGCTGCATCCCGGGGAGGTCCTCGGCGTCGTCGCGCTCGAGGGCCAGGGCCAGGATGAGCTGTTCGAGATCCTCGCCGGCGCGGCGCAGCCCGACGGCGGTGAGCTGCGCATCGACGGCGAGACGGCGTCGTTCGGCCACCCCGCAGATGCCATCCGGGCCGGCGTCGTCTACGTCGCCGCCGACCGTGCCGAGGCGCTCCTCATGCAGCGATCGGTGCGCGAGAACATCGCGCTGCCTTTCAGCGCGCGGTTCGGGTCCTGGGGCCCCATCGACACCGCCACCGAGGACGAGACCATCGAGAAGGCGGTGCAGACGCTCCAGATCGATGCCCGCGCCGGCAACGAGGTGCGGCGCCTCTCGGGCGGCAACCAGCAGAAGGTCACGATCGCCCGCTGGGTGCGGGGCGGCCTGCGGACGATGCTCTGCTTCGACCCGACCCGCGGCATCGACATCCGGACCAAGAACCAGATCTACAAGCTGCTGCGCGACCTCGCCGCGTCGGGTGCCGCGGTGCTCCTCTACACCTCGGAGCTCAAGGAGATCGAGCTGGCCTGTGACCGCGCCATCGTCATGTTCAACGGCAGGATCGTGAATGAGATCGATGCCGCCGGCGCCGACGAGGCGACGCTCCTGCGCGCGGCGCACAACATCGGCGCGGATGGCCGCGGGAGTGAGCTGCCGCTCGACGACGAGGAGGCGGCGGCGGCCGAGGCTCGCGCGTGAGCGCCGCGGCGGAGGTCGTCGGAACGGGCACCCGTCGCCGTGACGACGCGCTCGCCTGGCTCCGCCGCAACGCGTGGACCATTGGTCTCGTCGGGTTCCTCTTCGTGCTCTTCGCCTTCACGCGCGTCATCCAACCGCGCTACAACGCCGCCGGGGTGCAGGGCCTGGCCATCTCGGTGCTGCCGCTCGCGCTCGCGGCGGTAGCGCAGGCGGTGGTCATCATCTCCGGCGGGATCGACCTCTCCATCGGGTCGATGATGGCGCTGACCAGTGTCGTTTCGGCCACCCTGATGGACGGTCGCAGCGACGAGTTCGCGATCGCCGTTGTCTTCGGTGTGCTCGTGCTCGGACTCGCCCTTGGCGCCGTCAACGGCGCCCTGGTGGTGCTGACCCGGGTACCGGACATCGTGGTCACGCTGGCGATGCTGTTCGTCTGGGCCGGCGCCGCGCTCCTCGTCAGGTCGTCGCCCGGCGGAAGCGCGGCGCAGTGGATGCGCGATCTCGTCCTCGGCTCGCTCCTCGTCGACGTCATCCCCAAGGCGACCGTCGTCCTGCTGCTGGTCGTCGCCGTCGTGTGGATCCCGTTCGGGCGCTCGCGGCTCGGCCTGTCGCTGTACGCGGTCGGGAGCAACCAGCTCGCCGCCTTCCGCAGCGGCGTCTCCGTGGGCTGGACGAAGGTCATGGGGTATGCGCTGGCCGGCCTCTTCGCCGCGCTGGGCGGCATCGCGCTCACCGCGAGCACCGGCATCGGGACGCCGGTCCCGGGACCCTACACGCTGCTCAGCGTTGCCGCCGTCGTCCTCGGCGGCGTCAGCCTGGCCGGTGGTCGCGGTGGCGTCTTCGGCCCCATCATCGGTGTCTTCGTGCTCCAATTGATCCGCACCGACATGACGTTCCTGCGCATCAACACCAACCTGGCGGTCGTGACGCAGGGCGTCATCCTCATCGCGGTGGTCATGGTCGGCAGCCTGATCGAGATCCGCAGGGCGCGCCGATGAGCGTCGAGGCGCGCATGAGCCGGCTGCGCGAGCGGGGTGGGATTCGCGGCCTCTTCCGGGACCAGCCGCTGATCCCCCTCATCCTCCTCCTGCTCGTCCTGGTGGTCGTCATCCAGGTGGTGCGGCCCGGCATCGTGACCCCGTCATGGTTGGGCGTCATCCTGCGCGCCTCGGTGCCGTTGGCGATCATCGCCGGCTGCCAGACGCTGACGATGCTCACCGGCGGCATCGACCTCTCGGTTGGCGCCGTTGCGTCGATGGCGGGGTTCGTCACCGCGACCATGGTGAACAGTCCCGGCGGCGTGGCGCAGGGCATCGCGATCTCCCTCGTGGCGGCCGCGCTCGCCGGCGTGGTGACCGGCATCGGGGTCGGCGTCTTCAGGGTGCATCCGCTGATCATGACCCTGGGGATGAGCTTCGTCGTGCTGGGCCTCGCCAATGTTTGGCAGCTGACCACCGTCCAGACCGGCTCCGGGGTGCCTGCCTCGCTCCGCTCGGTCGGATCCGGGACCATCGGCGGCATCGTACCGATGAGCCTCTTCGTCTACGTTCCGTTCGCGCTGCTCATCCTCGTCGGGCTGCGGCGGACCGGTTACGGTCGCCTCCTCTATGCCGTCGGCGACAACCCGGTCGCAGCCCGCCTCTCCGGCGTCCGGTCGTGGCAGGTGCTCGTCGTGCTCTACGTCATCTCGGCGGTCTTTGCGGCCATCGCCGGGCTGCTCGTCTCGGGGCTCACCAACACGGCCAGCGTCTCCCTCGCCGATTCGTACGTCCTGCCCTCCGTCGCCGCCGCCGTCATCGGCGGCACCTCGATCCTCGGCGGTCGCGGCGGCTACGGCGGCACGATCATCGGCGCCCTGATCCTGACGGTTCTGACCGCCCTCCTCACCGTGCTTGGCCTCCACGAGCCGCCGCGCCAGATCCTCTTCGGCGCGATCATCGTTGGCGTCGCGGCGGCCTACACGCGAGTCACCGCGGAGTCCTGAACTCCGACATGCGAGATCCCGAGCCTGCCACCCGCCACCTGGGGCTGGACGTCGGCGGGACGAACATCAAGTGGGCGGTACTCGAGACCGATGGCGACGCATGGCGGCACCTCGATGAGGGGCAGCTGCCGACCGCGGCAGGCGACGGCGTCGCCGCCGTCCTCGACCGGATGGGCGATACCGCCGATGCCGCACGGGCGGCGTGGGCGGGGATCGCGACCGTGGGCGTGGGATTGCCGGGCCTCTACGACGCGGACGCCGGCACCGCGACGTTCCTGCCCAACCTGCCGCCGGACTGGACCGATCGGCCGATCGTGGCGCCGCTGCGCGACCGGCTCGGACTGCCCGTCCATCTCATCAACGATGCGCGCGCCTTCGGCCTCGCCGAGCTGCGGGTCGGGGCCGGGCGGGGCTGCGACACGATGGTCGGGATGACGCTCGGCACCGGCGTCGGTGGCGTGGTGGTGGTGGACCGACGCGTCCATTTCGGTCATCGCGGCACCGGCGGCGAAGTGGGGCACCAGACGCTGCAGCCGGACGGCCCGCCGTGCACCTGCGGCAACCGGGGCTGTCTCGAGGCGTTCGCCAGGGCAGAGGCCGTGGCGGAGGCATGCGGGACCGAGACCGCCGAGGAGGCGGTGCAGGCGGCCCGCGACGGTGACGAGCGCGCGCGGCGCGGCCTCACCGCGGTGGGTCGCTGGCTCGGCATCGGGATCGCCAACCTCATCGTCATCCTCAACCCGGACCGGGTCGTCCTCGGCGGCGGCGTGGCCGCCGCCGGCGACCTCCTCCTGACGCCGATTCGCAACGAGGTCGAGCGCCGCGTGCACGTCACCGACCTTGCCGCGGTCTCGATCGTGAACGCGGAGCTCGGCACGTGGGCCGGCGCCATCGGCGCCGCGGTCCACGGCGCCGAGACGGCGGCATGACGGCGTTCGACCCGCCACGCCATCGGACCATCGAGCGCTCGCTGCGCGAGCGGATCGCCGTGCTCCACGCCGGCGATCCGCTGCCCTCGGACGCGGACCTGTGCGCCGAGTTCAGCGTGAGCCGCATGACCGCCCGCAGCGCGATGCAGCGACTGGCCGACGAGGGGCTCATCCTGCGCCTCCCCGGGCGTGGCAGCTTCGTCGCCGAACCGACCTCGCACCGACGGGCGGATCGGCTGATGAGCTTCAGCTCGGAGATGACCCGTCTCGGCCGGCGGCCGAGCTCCCTCATCGTCGCCCGCGAGATCCGGCCGGCATGGCACGCGGTCGCGACCGAGCTGCAGCTGCCGCTCGGCGCGGCGGTCGTGTTCCTGCGCCGCGTCCGCTGCGCCGACGAGCAGCCCGTGGCCCTCGAGACCGCGGTGCTCATCGGCCAGGCATCCGCTGCGATCATGGCCGCCGACCTGCGGCACGACTCGCTGCATGCCGTACTCGCCGCCGCGGGCTGGACCCTGCGGCGCGGCACCGCCCTCGTCACCGCCACGCTGGCGGACCGCGAGGACGCCGCTCTGCTCGGCGTCGAGCCCGGCGCACCGATGCTCGTGGAGCGCCGCGTCATCGTCGACGGCCGGGGCATGCGCGTCGAGGCGACCGAGTCGCGCTACCGGAGCGATCGCTACGCTATCGACGTGCGCTTCGATGTCGAGGCACCGCACCGCCTCGACAGTCAGGCTGCGGGCGGGCGGGCGAGGCCGGTGCCCCTCGGCTGACCCACTGCGTCAGCCTCGCGCCGGCATCGCGGCATACGTGCGCTCGATGTCGTCGAGCATCCGGATCGTCGCATCGGTCACCACCGTCAGGTAGCGCTCACCGTACTCGGCGGTCGACTCCCGTGCGTCGCCCCATGTCCCCGACTGCGTGGCGCGGTGGACCGAGCCGGGAGTCGAGAAGAAGAACGCGGTGTGCACCGGTGGCGGACTCGTCACGTCGGGGAACGGCGGCATCTCCGCGTTGGCGGCGTCCATGTCGACCAGCGCCGGGTTGATCGCCAGCATCGCCGAGGTCTCGCCACGGTTGGCGTGGAGGCCGGTGGCGGGGCCGAAGAACTCTCCGGCCTCCTCGGCCGTCATGCCGTCCCAGTAGTTGATCGGGAATGCCACCACGTCCTGCGGCATCCGCTCGCGGGCGTTGGCGCAGGCGTACGCGATCGCATACGTGTTGTCGTAGTGCCCGTTGAGGAACACGATGCGCCGGAAGCCGGATGCGGCGAGCGACGCGCACAGGTCCTCGACGAGCGCCATGAATGTCGGGATCCGGATGTGGACGACCCCGGCGAAGCCGACGTGGGGATACGAGAGCGCGTAGTTGATCGGTGGCGCGACCAGTGCGCCGGCGCGCTCCGCGACGCGACGCGCCACTTCCTGCGGGATGAGCGCATCGGTCAGCAACGGTCCATGCGGACCATGCTGCTCGGTGGAGCCGGTCGGCACGATGACCGTGGCGTGGTCGCGCAGGAACGCCTCCACCTCGGGGTTCGTCATCTCGCCCAGGAAGACGGTGGCTGGCTTCATTCAGGTCTCCTCAATGCTGTTCAGGCGATACGGGTGGTCAGCGCGCCGATGCCCTCGATCCACGCCGTGACCTCGTCGCCGGGGCGCAGCCGTCTGCCGGGCCCGGGCGGTGCCGCCAGGCGCGTCGGGGTGCCGGTCGCGATGAGGTCTCCCGGAGCGAGCCGCACATGGCGGCTGAGGTAGGCGATCAACTCCGGGATGGACGACCGCATCTGCGCCGTGCGTCCGTCCTGGATGGCCGCGTCATTGATGGTGCAGCCGAGCTGCAGGTCACGCGGGTCGATCTCGTCGGCGGTGACGATCCACGGGCCCACCGGGCAGAAGCCCGGCATCGACTTGCCGATGAGCCACTGGTCGCCATCCAGACACGCGTCGCGCGCGGAGATGTCGTTGATGATCGTGTAGCCGAAGACATGACGCGCCGCCTCGGCGGCGTCGACCGCGAAGGCGGCCGGACCGATGACGACGCCGAGCTCGCACTCCGCGTCGACGTCGTCTGTCACGTTGCGGTCCCACGCCAAGGTCGCACCGTGGGCCCCAACTGCTGTCACCGCCTTGCCGTACACGAGGGGGCGCGTCGAACGCGACGCGTCGGACGCGTCGGACGCGTCGTCCTCCGGCGTGCGGTAGTTGTGGCCGATGGTGTAGATCGCTCCCGGATCGGGAACGGCCGGGCCGAAGGTTGCCGCCTCGACCGGACGCCACGCCGCGCCCGGTTGCGCATCGGCCCACGTCGCGGCGCGCCGCCATCGCTCGGGTCCGGCAGCCGCCAGCTCCCGCAGCGACATCGGCCCATCGGGGAGCTCGAGCGGCAGCAGCCGATCATCACGCACCACGGAGAGGCGCGCACGCCCGTCGTCGACGATGGTGGCGATACGCATGGTGCGCGGCGACCGCGGTCCGACCGATCGGTCAGGCGGCCACGGCCTCCAGCAGACCAACGTCGGCGAGCATGGCACGCAGTGCTCGCCGCTCCTCGTCGTCAATCGGCAGGAGCGGCTCCCTGACCGTGGCGTTGCCGAGCACACCCAGCAGGACGAGCGCCTCCTTGAGGCGGACGCGATAGTTCGCCACCGGAGGCGCGAAGACGGCGTCGGCCAGCCGCTGGACGCGGGCCGCGAGCGGTGCCGCCTCGTCAAATGCGTGCGCATGGGCGAGGCGGATCAGCTCCACCTGCTCGCGCGTCATCACCGCGCCGAAGCCGATGAGCGCGCCATCGGCACCCATGAGGAACGACTCGTAGATGAAGTTGTCGTTGCCGGTCAGCATCGCGACGTCGCGACCCGAGTCCCTCACGATGGCGACCATGTCCATGTAGCGCCGCGCGTCGAACGACGCCTCCTTGATGGCCGCGACGCCGTCGATGGCGAGCAGCCGCTCGAGCGTGGGGCGGTCGTAGTTCACGCCGCCGAGCGCCGGCTGCAGCTGGAAGAGGATGAGCGGCACGCCGACCTCGGCGATCGCCCGGTGGTACCGCACCGGCATCTCCGGGTCGAGCGGCGTGGAGAGGTAGGCCGGGATCGGGAAGACGAGCAGCGCATCGGCACCGGCGGACCGGTAGTCCCGCGCCTGCTGCACCGCCAGGGCCGTGAACGGGCCCGCGAGGCCGGCGACCATCATCACGTGGGGCGGCAGCTCCGCCTTGACCACCTCGAGGACGCGCACCTTCTCCGCGTGCGTGAGGTGCGCCGACTCGCCGGTGTCGGCGTTGATGGCCACCCCCACGACGCCCTGCTCGGCGACCCAGCGGATGTAGGAGCGCAGGCCGGCCTCGTCGACCTGGGCGTCAGCGTCCATCGGCAGCACGGTGGCGGCGATGAGGCCGCGGAAGTTCAGCGTCACGAAGGTCACTCCGAAGCGTGATGGTCTGGGCCAACAGGATACTGCCCGATGGCGCGAATGGAAATCCTTTTCACGAGGCCGGTCCCGACCACCTGACGCCAACCTTGACGGTGGGACGCACAAGGGCCTAGGTTATGGGAAACCTTTTCCTCACGGGGCGGGGCATGGCTTCGATCATCGACGTCGCACGCCTGGCAGGCGTCTCTCCGGCAACCGCGTCACGGGTGCTCTCAGGCTCGCCCCACGCGGTCAGTGCCAGCACCCGACAGCAGGTCGAGGCTGCCGCAGAGGAGCTCGACTTCGTGCCGAATGCGCTGGCGCGTGGCCTCCTGAAGCGACGCGCGCCCATCGTCGGCGTCATCGTCCACGACATCACCGACCCCTACTTCTCCGAGATCGCCCGCGGCATCGAGGACGCGGCCGAGGCGAGCGGCCATCTCGTGATCATCTGCTCATCCGATCGCGTCCCGCAGCGGGAAGAGTCGTACGTGCGGCTGCTGCGCAGCATGCAGGCGGCCGCGATCCTTTTCGCCGGCAGCGGCATCCGGGACGCCGGGCTCGAGGAGGCGGCGGCACGGCACCTGTCCGCCATGGAGCGCTCCGGCGCAGCCATCGTCCATCTCTCGCCCAGCTTCCGCGGACCGGCCCTCGTCGGCGTCGACAACGTCGCCGGCATGGCTGCGATCGTGCGGTCGCTGGTGGGCATGGGGCATCGTCGAATCGGCTATCTCGGTGGGCCGGAGCGCCTCTACGTCGCGGCCGATCGCGAGCGCGGCTACCGCGACGCGATGAACGAGGCGGGCCTGGCCGTCGACACCGCCACGGTCCTGCGCACGACGTTCGACGTGGCAGGCGGCGCCGATGGCGTCGAGCGGCTCATTCGGGCAGATGCGGGCGTGACCGCCGTGGCGTGTGCCAATGATCTGCTGGCGCTCGGCGCGCTCGACCGCCTCACCGAGCTCGGCGTCAGCGTTCCCACCGCCATCTCGGTCACCGGCTTTGACGATATCCCCGGCGCCGCGCGCACCGCACCGGGCCTCTCGACGGTCCACCTGCCCTTGCGGGACCTCGGTCGCGCCGGATTCCAGCACGCGGAGAAGCTGCTGTCGGGACGGCGCCCGCATCGACGCGAGTTGCCATTCGACGTGGTGTTGCGCGGCTCGACGGCCGCTCCACGCCGCGCGAGCCGGCTGGAGATCACCGCCCCGGCGGCGCTGGCGGGCGCGCGATGACCGTCGCCGAGCGGGCTGACAGGGCTGCAACCGGAGCGGCGAGACGGCCGCAGATCGAGGTGCACGGCGTCAGCAAGCGATACCGGACCACGCGATCGACGCAGGATGCGCTCCACGAGGTGGACCTCGAGGTCCGGCCCGGCGAGTTCGTTTCGCTGCTCGGGCCGTCCGGCTGCGGCAAGACGACGCTGCTCAAGATCATCGGCGGCCTCGTGAAGCACTCTCGCGGGGAGGTGCGGATCGACGGCGGCACCGTCGACGAGGCGCTGCGCGCCCGCAAGTTCGGCTTTGTCTTCCAGGATGCGACGCTCCTCCCGTGGCGCACCGTGCTCGGCAACGCGCGCCTCCTGCTCGACATCACCGGCGCGGTCGACGGAGCCACCCCGGTCGAGGAGCTGCTGCGGACGGTGGGCCTCGCCGGCTTCGAGGACTACTATCCCTCGCAGCTGTCCGGCGGGATGCGGCAGCGGGTCGCGCTGGCACGCGCCCTCGCGCTCAGTCCGGAGATCCTGCTCATGGACGAACCGTTCGCCGCGCTCGACGCCATCACCCGCGACCGCATGGGCGACGAGCTGCTGCGCATCTGGGATGGCAGCCGCACGGTGGTCTTCGTCACCCACTCGATCCCCGAGGCGGTCCTGCTGTCGGACCGGGTGGTGGTGCTCTCGGCACGCCCCGGCCGCATCCGCGCCGACGTCCCGATCGAGCTCCCCAGGCCGCGCACGCCGCAGGTTCGCGACAGCGCCGAGTTCAGCCGCTACGAGGCGCAGCTGCGCCAGCAGATCGAGGAGGACACCGATGGCGCGGGTAGCTGACGAGGTCCGCATCGCGGTGGACACCGACGACGATGCCGAGCTCGTCGGCGATGCGGGCGCCACGTGGCAGCGGCTCGTCCTGCCTGCCCTGCTGCTCACGGTCATCGTCGTCGCATGGGAGCTCGCCAGCCGCTTCACCGAGGTGCCCGACTACATCCTTCCCGCCCCGACGGCCATCGTGGCGCGCCTCATCCGCTCGTGGGCCGTTCTCTGGGACAACAGCGTCGTGACGCTGACCGAGATCGGGATCGGCTTCGTGGTCGGCGTGGTGCTCGGCCTCGCGCTTGCAATCCCGATCGCGTACTCGATCGTGGTCCGCAACACGCTCTACCCGCTGATCGTCGCATCGCAGGCGGTGCCGAAGATCGCGATCGCGCCGCTCCTCGTGCTGTGGCTCGGCTTCGACCTGATGCCGAAGATCGTCGTCACCGCGCTGATGGTCTTCTTCCCCGTCACGGTCACCGCCGCCGAGGGCTTCGCATCGGTCGACCGCAACCTGCTCGACCTGCTCAAGTCGGTCCACGCCAACCAGGCGCAGATCTTCTTCAAGGTCCGCTTCCCGCACGCGCTGCCACAGATCTTTGGCGGGTTGCGGATCGGCATCACGCTCGCCGTGGTTGGCGCTGTCGTCGGCGAGTGGGTCGGTGCGGATTCCGGGCTCGGCTACCTGCTCGTCTACGCCAACACGCTGCTCGACTCGACGCTGCTCTTTGCGGCCCTGATCCTGCTGATCGTCATCGGGGTGGTGCTCTTCATCTTGGTGGGCGTCGTGGAGCGGCTGCTGCTGCCGTGGCACCGGGACGAGTCGACGTACGTGGGGACCTGACCATGCCGCCATCATGAGCCACCGAGCGTGCAACAGGAGGGAATGGAAAAGGATTTCAATCGCCGTCGAAGGCCATCGCCACACTGGAGGAGGAACCATGGACCTGATGCGCAACCTTCGCGCTCCCTCATTCGCGCTGGGCGCCCTGCTGCTGATCCTGACCGCGTGCGGCCAGGGCTCAAGCTCATCGGCCGCGACCTCGACGTCCGCCGTTGCAAGCGCGTCGAGCGCTGGCAGCGGCGCCGCCAGCGAATCGGCCGCCGCCACGCCGGTCGAGATGACGAGCGTCGATTTCCGGCTCAACTGGGTGATCGCCGGCAACCACGCGCCATTCTTCCTGGCCAAGCAGGAGGGGTTCTGGGAGGAATGCGGCCTCGACGTCTCGATGGGTGCCGGCAAGGGCTCGGGTGACACCGCCCAGCAGGTCGCCAACGGCTCGCAGGAGTTCGGCCTCACCGATGCCGTCTCGATCGTCGCCAGCCGCAGCCACGGCCTCAACATCACCGCGCTCGGCGTGGTGTACCAGTCCAACCCATCCGCGATCGTCTCGAAGAAGGCAACCGGCATCACTCAGCTCTCCGATGTCGAGGGCAAGACGTTCGGCGCCGTCCCCGGCGGCTCGCCCTACCTCCTCCTCCAGGCACTGTTTCAGCAGAACAACATCGACACGGGCAGCGTGCACGAGGTAAGCGTCCCGGCCCCCGGCATCGCCCAGCTCCTCGCCGACCAGGTCGACTTCATCACCTTCTTCGGCAACGAGGCGGCGAACATCGACCCCGATCCCGCGGCGAACCTGAACGTCGTCCCGTTCAAGGACTACGGGCAGGACATCTACGGCCTGGCGCTCGCCAGCAGCCCCGACTACATCTCCGCGCACCCCGACCAGGTCTCCTGCTTCGTCGACGGCGTCCGCCGTGGCTTCGAGGCGGCGAAGGCGGATCCGCAGGCCGCGCTCGACGCGCTCGAGGCCGCGAACCCCGAGACGGCAGAGCGGCGTGCCGTCCATGCCGCTCTGCTGGACGGTGCGTTCGAGTACGCCGGCGACGACCTCCTCGCGCAGACCGCCGACAAGTGGTCGAAGACCCAGCAGACGCTCTCCGACGCGGGGATCATCGAGACAACGGTCGATCCGTCCGAGCTCTTCACGAACGACTACCAGTGACCGACGCTGGACCTATGGAGCGGCGGCGTCAGCCGCCGCTCCATCTCTCCGTCACGCTGCCTGCGGGGCAATGAGCTCGCTCGAGGGCCAGGTCGTCATCGTCACCGGCGGCAGCCGCGGCATCGGTGCGGCGACGGCGCGACGCGTGGCCGCCGCCGGGGCGGCAGTGGTCGTCTGTTACCTGGAGCAGGAACACCGCGCCAATGAGGTCGTTGCCGAGGTGGAGGCGGCCGGTGGGCGTGCGCTCGCCGTCCATGCCGACGTATCGCAGCGGGAGGACGTGAACGCCATGGTCGACGCCACCCTCGCCGCCTTCGGCCGCGTCGACGGTCTCGTCAACAACGCCGGCATCATGCCCATCACACCCTTCCTGGAGATCGACGACGCCACCTGGGAGCGGGTGCTGCGCACGGACCTCTACGGCGCCTTCTACGCGTGCCAGGCGGTGCTGCCGCAGATGCTCCGCCAAGAGAGCGGTGGGCGGATCGTGAACATCGCCTCGCGCCTCGGGCAGATCGGCTTCGCCGAGGTGGCGCACTACACGGTCGCCAAGGCGGGCATCATCGCGTTGACGAAATCGCTGGCGCGCGAGTTCGGGCAGCGCGGCATTCGTGTCAACGCGGTCGCCCCGGGGGTCATCAAGACCGACATGGGCGGCCAGGTGACCGAGGGCGAGGTGGGACGACGACGCCAGGCGGAGCTGCCGCTTGGGCGGTTCGGCGAGCCGGAGGAGGTCGCCGAGGCGGTGCTCTTCCTCCTCGGCGAGGCATCATCGCTCTTCCTGGGCCAGACGCTCAATCCCAATGCCGGAGGGTACATGCCGTGACGAATCGACCCGCGGAGATCGCATGCAGCTGATCGACGTCACCGATGCGGTGGCCCGCGTCGCCGATGGCACCACCATCGTCATCGGCGGCTCGGGGGCCGGGCATGCCCTGCCGCAGCGGTTCATCGACGCCCTGGCGGAGCGCTTCGCGAGCAGCGGGTCGCCGCGCGACCTGACGACGGTGCGCGTGGTGGGCATCGGCGATTTCGCCGAACGGGGCTTCAGCCAGCTGGCGCTGCCGGGCCTGATGCGCCGCACCATCGGCAGCAACATCGGCAACGAGCCGGCGCTCGGAGCGCTCGTCGAGGCGGGCGAGCTGGAGGCGTACTCGTTCCCGCAGGGCGTCCTCTCGCAGCTGATGCGCGACATCGCGGCGCGGCGACCCGGCCTGCTCACCGCGGTCGGGCTTGGCACGTACGTGGACCCGCGCCAGACTGGCGGCCACCAGGGGCCGACGACAACCGAGCCGCTCGTCGAGGTGGTGACACTCCGCGGCGAGGAGTGGCTCTTCTTCCATGCATTCCCGATCGACGTCGCCGTCATCCGCGGCTCGACCATCGACGAGGACGGCAACCTCTCGATGGAGGACGAGGCGATCCAGGCGGAGATGCTCTCGATGGCAATGGCGGCACGCAACTCCGGCGGCATCGTCATCGCGCAGGCCAAGCAGCTCGCCGCCCGCGGCTCCATCCCGCAGCGCGACGTCCGCGTCCCCGGGGCGCTCATCGACTACGCCTACCTCGACCCCGACCAGTGGCAGACCTACATCACCGAATATTCGCCCTACTACGCCGGTCGGATGCGACGGCCGGCGACCGCCCGCGAGGCGGTGCCGCTCGACGTGCGCAAGGTGATCGCTCGCCGCTCGCTGCTCGAGTTCCGCCCGGGGTACATCTGCAACCTTGGCTTCGGCATCAGCCAGGGGATCGGGCGCATCGCCTGGGAGGAGGGCATCGCCGATGAGCTGGTGCTCACCGTCGAGCAGGGCATCTTTGGTGGCGTCCCGGTCGCCGGCAACGAGGGCGGGGCGGGATTCAACTTCCAGGCGATGATCGACCAGCCGTACATGTTCGACTTCTACGACGGCGGCGGCCTCGACATCGCCAGCCTCTCCTTCGCCGAGGTCGACGCCGCGGGCAACGTCAACGTCCACAGCTTCCCCGGGCGCATTCGGGGTCCCGGCGGCTTCCCCAACATCAGCGCTCGCACGTCGCGCATCAATTTCGTGGGCACGCTCACGGCCCACGGGCTCGGCCTCGACATCGGTGAAGGGCGCATCGCGATCAGCGCCGAGGGGTCGCTCGGCAAGTTCGTGCCACGGGTGCGTGAGATCAGCTTCAGCGGAGAGCTGGCGCGGCGGCGCGGCCAACAGGTGCGCTACGTCACCGAGCGTGCCGTCTTCGGGCTCGCGGACGATGGACTCGTCCTCTTGGAAATCGCCCACGGCCTCGACGTCGAGCGCGACGTCATCGGTCAGATGGGCTTCCGGCCGCGCGTCGCCGACGAGCTGCGGACGATGGACGAGCGGCTGTTCCGAGCCGAGCCGATGGGCCTCGCCGACGACTTCGCCACATATCGGTCGACGAAGGAGGACGCATGAACGACGACCTGGTGCGGGTGACGCACGGCGAGGTCACGGAGATCATCCTCGACAATCCCCCGCTCAACCTCGTGACGCCCGAGCTGACGCGACGCCTGGGCGCGGTGCTGACCGAGGTCGCCGCGGACAGCGGTGTCCGCGCCGTGATCGTCGGCGGCGCCGGCGACCGCGCCTTCTGCGGTGGCTCACACATCGGCGAGTTCGAGGCGCTGCGGGGACGCGTGGCCGACGGCAAGCTGCTGCTCGAGAAGTACGTCTATCGCCAGCTCGCCGAGCTGCCGATGCCCACCATCGCGGCCATCGAGGGCGCGGCGCTGGGCGGCGGCCTCGAGCTGGCGCTGTGCTGCGACCTGCGCGTCGCGTCGGAGCGCGCCACGCTCGGCATGCCGGAGGTGCGGCTGGCGGTCATCCCCGGCAGCGGCGGCACGCAGCGCCTGCCGCGCGTCGTGGGGCCGGCGCGCGCCAAGGAGCTGATCCTCACCGGCGAGATCCTCGACGCCACCACCGCGGAGCGCTACGGGCTCGTGAACCGCGTCGTGCCGGAGGGGACCGCGCTCGACGCGGCGCGAGAGATCGCCACGACCATCGCCAGCCGCGGGCCGCTCGCCGTCCGCGAGGCGAAGCGGCTCATCGACCAGGCCGGCGATCTCGAGCTGGACGCCGGGCTCGCCGCCGAGCTCGACGCGTCCGAACGCATCTTCTCCACCGACGACATGCTCGAAGGCGCGCGCGCTTTCTTCGAGAAGCGACCACCAACGTTCTCCGGTGAGTAGCCGGGGCGCACTCAACCCGCCAGAGGAGCACCAATGAGCCAGACCGAACGCTTCGGCGTCTTCCTCCCCTCGTAAGTCTGGGCGGGGGACGGACCGGACCGCGCCGCCGGCATCAAGCGGTTCGCGCGTCGCGTGGAGGAGCTCGGCTTCGACTCGCTGTTCATCACCGATCATCTGCTGGCCGCGCAGCGCTTCTACTCGGTCTCGTGGCTCGAGCCGCTGACGACGCTCGCCCTGGCGGCGGGCGTCACCGAGCGCGTCCGCCTCGGGACATCGATCCTCATCCTGCCGCTGCGCAACCCGGTCCTGCTGGCCAAGCAGCTCGCGACGCTGCAGTTCCTGTCGAACAACCGGGTGGTGCTCGGCGCCGGGGTCGGCTGGTATCCGCCCGAGTTCGAGGCCGTGGCGACGAAGAAGTCGGAGCGCGGCGCGCGGACCGACGAGATCATGGACATCATCATCCCGCTCCTCGAGGGCGAGCGGGTGACGTACAGCGGCAGGTTCTACAGCGTCGACGACGTCTTCATCGAGCCCCAGGCGTCGGAGCGGCCGGCGATCTGGATCGGTGGCGGCTCGCAGCTCGCCGACCCGAGCTCACCGGACCTGCCGCGCTTCGTCGAGTCGGTCAAGGAGCGGGTGCTCCGCTCCGACGGCTGGATTCCGCGCCCGACCTGCCCACCGGAAGACATCGCGCGGGACTGGGCGGAGCTGCAGACATACCTGAGCGAGCGTGGCCGCGACCCGACGTCGCTCATGATCGCGCACGAGAACTTCATGCACTTCGTCGACACCGACGACCCGACCGAGGCGCGGCGGCAGCAGCACGAGGCATTCCTCAAGGTGATGAGCAACGAACGTGGACCGGCATACCTCGAATCGGTCTACCTCTTCGGGACGCCGTCCGAGATCGTCGCGTCGCTGCAGGCGCGGGTCGACGCCGGCGTCGAGTACTTCATGCTGCATACCATGACGCCCGACCCGGCACAGCTGGACAAGTGGGCCACGGAGATCATCCCGAACGTGCGCTTCCCGGAGACCGCGGGCCCGGTGCGCCGCGAGCTGGCCGTCCTGGCACGGTGACGCGTCGGGTCGTCCTCATCGGCCAGCCACTGCGCCGGCGGCACTCGGCGGTGATGCACAACGCCGCCTTCGCGGCCACCGGCCTCGCGGCGCACTACGAGCTGCGCGAGATCGACGCTGATGAGCTGCCGGCGTTCGTCGCCGAGGCGCGCGATCCGGCCTGGTACGGCTTCCAGGTCACCGCGCCGTACAAGCAGGCGGTGATGCGCCTCCTCGACGGACTCGACGACGCGGCAACCGCGATCGGTGCGGTCAACAGCGTCGTGCGCGAGGACGGCGGGTCGTTGGTGGGCTTCAACACCGATGCGCCGGGCTTCGCCGCGGCAGTGCGCCGGACGCTGGCGGTCGACCCCGCCGGCACGACGACCGTGGTGCTCGGCGCCGGCGGCGCGGCGCACGCAGTGACCGCAGCGCTCCTGGGCGCCGATGCGCGCCGCGTCACCGTGGCCAACCGCGACCTCGCCCGTGCACGCCGCCTCGCTGCTCAGTTCGACGACGCCCGCATCGAGCCGATTGGCCTCGACGACGAGCTGCTGGCTGGGCGGCTGGGGACGGCGGCGCTGGTCGTGAACGCCACCACGGTCGGCATGACGAGTGACGGCATGCCGGTGCCGGTCGAGGAGCTCGGCCCCGCGACCGCCATCTTCGATTGTGTCTACGTCCCGCGCGAGACCGATCTCGTCCGCGCGGCGACGGCGCGGGGCCTGCGCGCCAGCAACGGCGGCGAGATGCTCATCGCGCAGGCGGCGATCGCGTTCGAGCGCTGGACCGGGATCAGCGACGTCGACGATGTCATGCGTCGTGCCGTGCAGCCCCTCTTCGACGATCCGAACGCCCGGGCCTGAGCGTCGCGTGACCGCGTCTCCCGGTGGCCGCGGCGTGCCGGCGCGGAGCGTGACGACCGCGGCGGTGACGGCGCTCGTCATCGCCGCCCTGGCGCTCCGCCCCCAGGTCGTCGGCGTGGGACCGCTCATCCCGGCGATCCAGGACGACCTCCGCATCAGCCACGGCCTGGCGGGATTGCTGACCACGGTCCCCGTCCTCTGCATGGCCGCCTTCGCGCTGCCCGCGGTTCATCTTGCGCATCACGTTGGACTGCGACGGGCGATGCTGCTGGCCCTCGCGGCGGTCGCGGCGTTCGGGATGCTGCGCCCGCTGCTGCCGTCGTTCCCCCTGGTCGTCCTGTCGACGGTCGGCATCGGAATCGGGATGGGAACTGGTGGCGCCCTCCTCCCCCGCGCGGTACGCGGCTTGGCACCGGGTCGCGTCGGGTTCGTCACCGGCCTCTACAGCGCCGGAATCCAGACCGGGGCCGCCATCTCCGCCGCGGTGGCTGCGCCGCTCGCCGCGCTCGCCGACTGGCGGATCGCGCTCGGCATCTTCGGGGTCTCGGCGCTCGTCCTCCTCGGTGGGTGGCTGGCGACCAGCCACGCGGTGCCCGAACCGGAGGAGCGCGAACCGCGGCCCACGTTCCCGCTCCGCTCGCGTACCGCGTGGCGGATGGTCGGGATATTCGCACTCAACTCGCTCTGCTTCTATGGCCTGGTGACCTGGCTGCCCGCTGCGTACGCCGACCTCGGCTGGAGCGCCGCCGACGCCGGGCAGCTGGTGGGTCTTCTCAACCTCGCCGGCCTCCCCGGCTGCTTCGCCATCCCGTGGCTGTCGGACCGCGGGACGAGCCGCCACCGCTACGTGTTCGCGGCCGGTGCTGTCACGGCGTTCGCCATCGGGGGCATCGTGCTCGCCCCCGCGATCGCCATCGTGTGGGTCGTCCTGGCCGGCCTGGGGCTTGGCGCGCTCTTCCCGCTGTGTATGACGCTCCCTGTTGACGTGGCGCCGCGCACCTCGGAGGTGGCGGGCCACGCGGCCCTGATGCTGACCGGCGGCTACGCGGTCGCGGCCATGGCCCCGACCGCGCTCGGCATCCTCCGCGACCTCACCGGCTAGTTCGCGCTGCCGTTCTCTGTTCTCGTCGCCGGGGCCGCCGGCGTCTGCATCCTCAGCGTCGCGGGACTTGCGGCACCACGCCCTGCCGCGGTGGGCTGACGCTCAGGAGGGCGCCGCCGAGGCGGTCGAGCCTCGCAACATGACCTGGGTCGGCAGGAGGATCCGCGCCGGAGCCACGCCGGCGAGCTGTCGCATGGCGTGCTCGTAGCCCCGCCGTCCGAGCTCGCGCAGCGGCAGGCGGACGCTCGAGAGCGGCGGCGCGGTCATGCGCGCCACGCTGATATCGTCGAAACCGGCCACCGAGATGCGGCCGGGGACGTCGACGCCAAGCTCGGTCAGGCGCCGCAACGCCCCGAGCGCCAGCAGGTCATTGGCGCAGCAGAGCGCCGTGAACTCGGGCCCGCCGGCACGCAGCGCGTCGATGGCGGCTGCTCCCCCATCGGCGTCGAACGTCCCGTGCTGGATGAGGGACGCATCGGGCTCGAGGCCGGCCTCGACGAGGCCCCGCCGGTAGCCGGCGAGCCGCTCGCGCGCGACGTAGAGCGCGGGCGGACCGGCCAAAAAGGCGATCCGGCGATGTCCCATCCCCGCCAGGGCCGCCACCATCGCGGCGATTCCGGCCACGTTGTCGACGCCCACCTCGGGCGCGCCGAATGCATGCGGCGAGAGATGCACGACCGCGGCGCCGTTCGCCCGCAGCCCGTCGAGGTGCCGCGCCAGCTCCTCGTTCCGCATCGGATCATCCAGGCCGCTTCCGGCGAAGACGACAGCGGCGGCGCGCATCGAACGCAGCAGGCGCACGTATGAGTTCTCGCGCTGCGGGTCGCGGTCCGAGCTGCAGGTGATGACCAGGTAGGCGTCCGCGGCGGCGCCATCCTCGACGCCGCGCACCACCTCGGCGAAGTACGGGTCGGTGATGTCGTGGACGATGACGCCGACCACGGCGATCCGGCTCTTGAGGAGCCCCTGCGCCAGCGCGTTCGGCACGTAGTCGAGCGCCAGCGCCGCGTCCAGCACGCGCTGCCGTGCCGCGGCGCTAACCGGGTAGCCGGTCGCACCGATGACGCGGGACGCGGTCGCGGTGGAGACGCCCGCCAGGCGCGCGACCTCGGTGATCGACGTCAACGCCGGCGCTCAGTACGGGTGCGGGTAGCGGTGCGGCTCGTCGCGGATGGTGACCCACTGCCACTCGGTGAACTCGTCCAGTGTGGCCGGACCGCCGAAGCGGCCGCCGTTGCCCGACAGGCCCATCCCGCCGAACGGGACGAGCGCCTCGTCGTTCACCGTCTGGTCGTTGATGTGGATCATGCCGGTCCGCAGCCGGTTCGCGATGGCGAGACCGCGCTGGACCGATGCGGTGTAGATCCCCGCCGCGAGGCCGTAATCGCTGCGATTGCTCAGCGCGATCGCCTCCGCATCGGTGTCGAAGACCGTGACCGGGGCAACCGGACCGAAGATCTCGTCGGTGAAGGCCGGCAGGTCGGTCGTGACGTTGGTGAGCACGGTGGGCCGATAGAAGAGGCCCTCGTACGTCGCCCCCGCCGCGACGACCGCGCCACCCGCGATGGAGCGCTGCACGATGTCGTCGACACGGGCCACCTGGCGCGCGTTCACGATCGGTCCCAGCTCGACCTCCTCGCGGAACGGGTCGCCGAGCCGGAGCCGCTGAGCCTTCTCGGTGAGCAGCTCGATGTACCGATCCGCCACGCTCCGATGGACGAGATGACGCCCGGTGGCGAAGCAGACCTGCCCCTGGAACTGGAACGAGGCAAAGGCGCCGGCCGAGGCGGCGGCCTCGAGATCGGCGTCGTCGAGGACGATGAGCGCATTGTTGCCGCCGAGCTCGAGCGAGACCTTCTTGAGCAGCCCGCCGGCCAGCTCACCGACCCGGCGCCCCGCAGCCGTTGAGCCGGTGAACGAGACGGCGTCGATGTTCGGGTCGGTGACGATCGCCTCGCCCACCTCGGCCCCGCCGATGACGATCTGGAGCAGCCCATCGGGCAGGCCCGCCTCCGCGAAGATGGAGGCGAACATCGCGCCGCCGGCGACCGGCGTCTGCGGATCCGGCTTCATGACCACGGCATTGCCCAGGGCAAGCGCCGGACCCACGACCCGCATCCCGAGCACGCTCGGCGAGTTCCACGGGGTGATGGCGCCGATGACACCGAGCGGCACGCGGCGCACCATCGAGAGGCGGCCCTCGACGGCGCTCGGCATGAGCGATCCGTAGGCCTGCGACGGCAGCGTCGACGCGTTGAGCAGCTCCTGGGCGGTGAACTCCTGCTCGTGGTGCATCTTGTCGTGGACGGCGCCGGTCTCGCGCTGCGTCCAGGCGCCGAACTCGTCGCGGTGCGCCTCGTAGATGTCGGCCGCGCGACGGAGGATCCGGGCCCGCTCCTGGTAGTTGGTCGCGGCCCACGCCGGCTGTGCCGCCGCCGCCGCCTCGGCGGCACGGGCGACCTCATCGGTCGTCGACTGGGCGAGGGTCAGCAGGTGCTGCCCCGTCGCGGGCTCGATGTCGTCGACCGGCGCGCCGGAGCCGACCTGCCAGTCGACGAGAAATCGATCCAGCCAGTCCGGGGTCTCGCTGTCGGTGGAATCAGGCGCCGTCGCCACCATCGTTGCCTCCTTGCGGCCGGCGCTCGGCCGGCCAGTATCGTTCTGCGTAGGTCTGCATCGTTCCGTCGGAGATGGCCCGTTCTCCGGTGGTCGGGTCGCGCCAGACCTGGCCGCGGGCCAGCACCGCGTCGACGAGCCCTTCCTCGAGGTAGGGCGGGATCTCCCACGAGCGCACCTCGATCGCGAGCTGTCCGGGGTAGCCGATCCCCTCCCGGACGCCCTTGTCCGTGTAGTAGCCGCCGACCAGGACGAGCTGGAGTGCCGCCAGGTTCGCCGGCTCGTCGCGCTCCAGCGCCGCGAGCCTCGCTGCGGGGTCGTCGCCGAGCTCGGGCCGCAGGGCCGCGAGGCAGGGCTCCGCCAGATCGGCGCGTGCGCTGAGAACAAACCGCACCCGATCGTCGGTGACGACGTCGCCCGCCGCCGGCATCGCATGCGCCGCCGGGATGAGGTGGTCGCCGATCGCCGCGAAGCGCCGTCGTGTGCCGTTGTCCCAGTCGCGCAGCGGATCGTCGCTCACACCGGCACCTGCTGCTCGAAGCGCGTCTCGACCATGTGCTCGGCGGCACGCAGGGCGATAGACACGATCGTCGAGGTGGGGTTCACCCCGCTCGAGGTGACGAACGAGCTGCCGTCGACGACATACAGGTTCGGGACGTCGTGCGCGCGGTTCCATCGGTCCAACACGGACGTCTCGCGGTCGTCGCCCATCCGTGCCGTGCCGAGCAGGTGCCACCCGGAGTAGCGCATCAGCCGGTCCACCTCGATGGTGCGCGCCCCCGCCTCCAGCAGCGACTCGCTGGCGCGCTCGATGTGGAAGTCGAGCATGCGACGCGCGTTGTCGCTCATGGCGTAGTGGATCGCCGGCGCGGGGACTCCGCTCGAGTCGGTCACGGTATCGGAAAGGGTGACGCGGTTCGACTCGTCGGGGAGGTCCTCCGCGAAGAGCCCCCAGTTGGCGCCGTGGCCGAGGTGCGAGCGGACATGCAGGTGATGGTCGGGCCCCCAGACCTGCGTGCCGGCGCGGCTCGGGAGCGCGGTGTTGATCGGTCCGCCGGTGGGCGCCAGGCCCCAGCGCGCGCCGCGCACGAAGCCACGCTTCTCATCGGTCTCGTAGAACTCGAGCGACTCGATGAGGTCGCCGAATTGGCCCTGCCAGCTCATCAGCGGCTCGTCGAAGACGCCGGCCACGTTCGCGAACGGATGCATCATCAGCCGCTTTCCGACGAGGCCCGACGAGTTGGCGAGGCCGTCGGGATGGCGGCTGTCGGCGGAGAGGAGGAGGAGCCGCGCGGTGCCGATGGCGTTCGCCGCCAGGACGACCACGTTCGCCGCCTCGAAATGCTCGTTCCCGTCGCCATCGATCCACGTGGCGCCGGTGGCGAGGCCGCGCTCGTTCGTCTCGATGCGCCGGACGCGCGCACCGGTGACGAGCCGCGCCCCCTGCGCGATGGCCTTGGGCCAGTGGGTGAGGTCGGTGGAGGCCTTCGCGCCCTCGTTGCAGCCGGACTGGCAGGTGCTGCGCTGCACGCAGGGACGGCGACCGTCGTACGGGGCGGAGAGGATCGAGTTGAACTCTGGCCACCAGTGCCAGCCGAGGCGCGTGTGGGCGCGCGCCACCTTCAGCCCGGCCGCGCCGATCGGCAGCGGAGGGAGCGGCGGATCCTCCGCATCGGGCGGATACGCCGGATCGCCGGCGAGGCCGGAGACGCCGAAGTCGCGGTCCGTCTGGCGGAAGTACGGCAGCAGCTCGTCGTAGCTGATGGGCCAGTCGTCGGCCACGCCGTCGAGTGAGCGGACACGGAAGTCGGAGGGCAGCATCCGCGGCCACGCGCCGGCGAAGATGAGCATGCTGCCGCCGACGCCGGAGAACATCAGCGGCGAGACCGGCGAGTCCTCGACGATCGGGTAGTCCTCGGCGAGGCCGCGGATGTTCGGACTCGTCGCCCACTGCTTGCGCGCCGTCAGCTCCCAGTCGAGGTGGACGCCGCGGAATTCGCCCTTGTCGTGCCACTCCCCCTGCTCCAGGCAGACGACCCGGAACCCCGCCTCGGTGAGGCGCCTCGCCACCACGCCGCCGGAGGCGCCGGCACCGATGATGAGGGCATCTGCGGGTTCCGTTGCCAAGTCAAACTCCTCCTGCGCGGGGCGGGTCGAGGGGCCGGTGGCGTGGCGCCGACGCCTGCCGCTCACCCTACAGTAAACGTTTGCTACCAGTCCATTTTCGCGGGTCAGCTCCCGTCGCGGGACACCCCGCGCGCACCGCGGTACCGTCGCGGCAGCCGCGGTCCCAGGGTCGAGAGGACCTCGTTCGGGATGGTGCCGCGCAGGGCGGCGACCTCGTCGACGGTGATCCGCTCGGCGTCCTGTTGCCCGATCAGGACGAAGGTCTCCCCCGGACCGATATCCCCGTCGAGCTCGGTGACGTCGGCGCACACCGAGTCCATGGAGACGCGTCCCACGAGCGGGACGCGACGGCCGCGCACGAGCGCCGATGCCCCCGGCCACGAGCTCCGCGCCCAGCCATCGGCGTAGCCGATGGGCAGCGTGGCGATCCGTGACGCCCGTGACGCGACCCACTCGCCGCCGTAGCCGACCGCCGCACCGGCAGCCACGAGCTCCACCCGTACCGCGTTCGCGGCCAGGGTCAACGCCGGGCGGAGCTCGGCGGCCGCGGACGCCAGCGCGGGCGCCGCCTCGAAGCCGAGCCCGAGCTCGCCGTAGAAGCCGAGCCCGATCCGCACCATCTCGTACGTCGCCCCGGCAGTGGCGAAGAGGCCCTCGGTGGCGACGACGTGGCGCGGCGGGATCAGTCGGCCCGTTGCGGCCAGGGTGGCGACCGCGGCGTCGAAGCGCGCCACCTGGGCGGCGGTGACGTCCGCATCGCGCCCGTCGGCGAGGTGGCTCCAGATACCGGCCAGCTCGGCGCCGGGTGCCGCATCGATCGCCGCGACCACGTCCGCGAGCGCGTGGGGAGGAACGCCGCCGCGCCCCATGCCACTGTCCACCTCCACGTGCAGCAGCAGCTGCTCGGCAATGCCGGCCGCGCGGGCGTCTCCCCAGGCCGCGATCTGCTGCGCGGCTCCGGCGCGGCTCGAGATCGTCACCTGCAGCCGCGCTGCGGCGGCTGCCGCGATGCCGTCGGGCAGGATCGGGTAGGCGACGAGCAGCGGCGCGTCGATGCCCGCGTCGCGCAGCGCCAGCCCCTCGCCAAGCGTCGCCACCACGAGCTCGTCGGCCCCCCCGGCAAGCGCGGCACGCGCCGACATCAGCGCCCCGTGACCATAGCCGTTCGCCTTGACGAGGACGGCGAGGCGGGCAGCATCCGGCAGGGCGCGTCGCAGCACGCCGGCGTTGTGGACGAGCGCATCGAGGTCGACCTCGACCCAGGCCGGATCGGTCATCCGGCCATTCTACGGACGTCGCCGGGTGCGCTCCGCAGCCCATGCCTGCAACGGGTGGCCGGGGCACGGGCCGCGGAACGCTGCCGCCGTATGCGCTCCACGCCATCCAACGGCCACCGAGGCGCCCGTTCGTGGCCGCGGCATGTCGCGCGGCGCATCACGCGGCCATCGAGGCGGCCGGCACGTGGCCTGCGTGGCCGTTAGATGTCCGGAGGCGCATGAGCCGTCCGTCCTTGACGCTCTCCACGACGATCTTCGATAATCGATCATCCCCGAGGCGCCGCCGTTTGACGGGGCACACACGCGAGGAGACGGACGCCCGACATGATCATCCCAGGAGCCATCGCATGAGCGCCACGGACGAGCTGGCGCGTTTCCGTCTCGACGGGCGCGTGGCCATCGTCGCCGGCGGCACTGGCGGGATCGGCCGCCGCCTCAGCATTGCCCTCGC
>JBBRWZ010000012.1:0-41386 GCA_038248895.1 Candidatus Limnocylindria bacterium
GCTCGGCGATGCGCGGCCGCGCATCCGGCTGGCGGAGGTGGTCGTCGAAGACGCGGCGCAACGCCGGCATCCGTTCCACCGCCGGCACCGGCAGCCCCAGCTCGCCGAGCAGCCGCGTCACCGGCTCGAAGTCGTCGCTCGTCATCGGCCGCACCACGACCCCGGCGGGGGCCGCACCGCGCGGCACGGCGGAGCGGAGCGGATGCAGTTGGAAGTGCGTACCCGACTCCACGAAGCCGAGCGCGGCGTAGAGCGCCCGGGCGGCGCCGTTGTCATTCGCGACCTCGAGCATGATCGAATCGCCCTGGCGGAGACGCCACTCGGCGATGCAGGCGCGCACCAGCGCGTCCCCGATCCCGCGACGACGATCCGCCGAACGCACGTAGAGGTCCGAGAGCCATCCCTGGAATCGCGCGTGGCCGAGCCGGCGCCGGAACCAGAGGAGGGCCATGGCTGCGGCCTCGCCGTCGACGGAGGCAAGGAACGGGGACGCATCGGGGCTGTTGACCATCGCCTCGAACGCCCCCCGGTAGGGCTCCGGGTCGTCGTCCGGCAGCCCATACATGGTTCGAGCGAAGCGCAGCGCGACGTCGAAGTCGGCGCGTGCCATGGGCCGCAGGTCCACGCCGGGCGGGAGTGGCACGGCGAGGCCGCCCACCGGCCGATCCGGGTTGCCCAGCGTCATCGGCCGCGGAAGTCGGGAGTCCGCTTCTCCAAAAAGGCCGCCATCCCCTCCTTCTGGTCCTCGCTCGCGAAGAGGAGGTAGAAGAGGCGCCGCTCGTGCGCCAGGGCATCGGTCAGGCTCATCTCGTGCGCCGCGTTGATCGCCTCCTTGGCGAGGCGCAGGGCGATCGGCGATTTCTGCGCCATGGTCGCGGCGAGCGCGAGGGCGTCCTCGACGCACACCTCGTCCTGGGTGACGCGCGCCACCAGGCCGGCACGCTCGGCATCGGCGGCCGTGATCGGCTCACCGGTCAGTATCATCGCCATTGCCTTCGCCTTGCCGATCGCCCGGGTCAGGCGCTGCGTCCCGCCCGCACCGGGGATGACGCCGATCCCGATCTCCGGCTGGCCGAACTTCGCTCCCTCGCCGGCCACGATGAGGTCGAGTGTCATCGCCAGCTCGCAGCCGCCGCCGAGGCACCATCCGTTCACCGCGGCGATGACGGGCTTGCTGATGCGCCGCACGCGATCCCACTGACCGATGCGGTTGCTCGTCAGCATGTCGATGGCGCTGGCACCCGCCATCTCGCCGATGTCGGCGCCCGCGGCGAAGGCACGGTCGTTGCCGGTCACCACGATCGCGCGCACCGCGTCGTCGGCGTCGAGCTCCTCGAGCGCCGCGCAGAGCGCGTCCATGGTCGGGGCGTTCAGCGCGTTGAGCTGCTTGGGCCGGTTGAGGCGGACGAGTGCCGTCCGCTGCTCCGCCTGGCGCTCGACGAGGATGAGCTGCTGCGCCGGATCGGTCACTCGGTCACGAGCGCCGTGCCGCACACGCCGCAGAACCCGTGATGCGCCGGCAGCCCGGCGGCGCCGCAGCGCGAGCAGACGCGCGGCACGGCCTGCATCTCGCGCAGGTCGTCGTAGCGCGGGTCGCGCTTCTCGTGAAAGGCCGCAACCGCCGCGCGCGTCTCGTCCGAGCCGGAGTGAACCGCCAGCCAATCGCGGGCGTGCGTGATCGTCCCCGACCACGCCTGGTCGCGCCAGAAGTTGAGCTGCGCCTTCGTGTAGCGGATCGTCTCCGGCAGCTTGCGTCGCAGCTTGGCCGCCATCTCGGCCACTGCCGTGTCCAGCTCCGCACGCGGCACCACCTGCGTCACGAGTCCCCAGTCGAGCGCCTGGGCCGGGGTGATGCGCTCGCACAGCATCACGATCTCACGCGCGCGCCGGTCGCCCACCACCAGCGGCAGCCATTGGGTCGCACCGCCGGCCGGCACCGACCCGTGCTCCGGTCCCACGTGGCGGATGTACGTGTCGTCGACGATGATCGACAGGTCACAGGCGAGCTGCAGCTCCTGGCCACCGCCGACGCAGACCCCGTTGATGCGCGCGATGGTCGGCTTGCCGATCGTCCGCAGCCGATCGTGCATCTCGATAAAGGCCCCCATCCAGCGCCAGTACTGCCCGCTCGTGGCCCCGAACGTGGCCTGCTCGTCGAGGTCGGCGCCGGTGCAGAAGGCCCGCTCCCCGCTGCCGGTGACGACAACCACCGCGACCGTGTCGTCCCACGCGGCGTCCTCGAACGCCCGTGCCAGTTCGCGCAGCGTTCTGAAATCGAAGCAGTTGAGGACGGCCTGCCGGTCGATGGCGACAGTGGCGATCGCCGTGGCGCCGTCCTTCGTGTATCGGATGCGGTCGAAGCCGAAGCTCGCCGGGTCGGCCGGCGCGGGCGCGTCCAGCTCAGCCATCGACCACGGCGTCGTCATCGGCGACGAAGACCTCGACACCGGCATCGGCAAAGTTGCGGAGGTCACGGCTGCTGTCGCGCATCGGCGCCGATGTCAGCGCGGCATCGAGGTCGGCGCGCGACGCGAACGACATCTCGGCCATCTGGTAGAAGACCAGGTCCTGCCCGCCCAGGCCGCCGAGCTTGGTGACCTTCAGGTCGGTCAGGTCCGGATAGGCGCGCACGAGCGGCGTGTGGACGTCGCGGTAGTGCGCGTCGAACGCGGCCGGGTCCGCCGGTTGTCGGTACAGCGCTACCAGGCGGACCATGTGGATCGGTCTACGCGCTCTTGAAGTAGTCGGCGTTGATCTGGATGTACTGCACCTGGTCGTCGGGGACGGCGTCCTCCGCGAAGATGGCGGTCACCGGGCACTCCGGCTCACAGGCGCCGCAGTCGATGCACTCGTCCGGGTCGATGTAGAACTGCGGGTCGGCGTCGGTGGCGTGAATGCAATCGACGGGGCAGACGTCAACACAGCTGGCGTCCTTGAGACCGATGCACGGTTCGGTGATGACGTAGGTCATTGGCCTACCTCGAGCTCCTCGCTGAATGGCTTGCGGTCGCCCGAGTCTACACCGACCCCCGGACCGATAGCGACGGACCGATGCCGCCCGCGACTGACGCGACCGGCTAGGATCGGCCGATGCGCCTGCCTGTCTCCTTCCCCGCCGATCGCCCCGTCCTCCTTGCCGCGGCCGTCACGCCACTCGCGCCCGGTGGCGACCGGCTCGACGAGAGCGCCATCGGGCCGTATGTCGCCTTCCTGCGAAGGCACGGCGCGGACGGCGTCTTCGCCTGTGGCACGACCGGCGAGGGAGTGCTGCTCACCCTCGACGAACGGAGACGCGCCACGGCGGCGTTCCGCGCCGGTCTTGATGCCGCGGATGGCGGGACGCTCATCGTCCATGCCGGCGCACAGACCACCGCCGACACGGCGGCGCTGGCGGCCCATGCCGCCGAGGCGGGAGCGGACGGCGTGGCCGTCATCGCGCCGCCGTACTTCGCCCTCGACGCCGATGCGCTGACGGCGCATTTCGTGGCCGCCGCCGCCGCGTGCACCCCACTGCCGTTCTTCTGCTACGCCTTCGCGGCGCGCTCGGGCTACCCGCTGCCGGTCGAGGTGATTGAGCGGATCGCGGCCGCGGCACCGAATCTCGCCGGGCTGAAGGTGAGCGAGTCGCCATACGAGCGCGTGGCGCCGTACATCGGTCTCGGACTGCCCGTCCTGATCGGCAACGAGCCGCTCATCCCGGCCGGCCTGGCGGACGGGGCGATCGGCTCCGTGTCGGGGATGGCAGCGGCATTCCCCGACGTGGTGCGCGCCGCCCTCGATGAGCCGAATGACGCGGCCGCCGAACGGCTCCGCGCGCTGCGGGCCGCGTTGGACGGCTCGGGCCAGTTCGTCGCCGCGGCAAAACGCGCGCTCCACCTGCGGGGGGTCGCGGTCGGGAGCGATGTCCGAGCGCCGCTCCGCGCGCTGCACGCGGCCGAGGTTGCGGCGCTGAGCACGGAACTGGGTGCCTTCATCACACAGTAGGTGCGCGCGGCGCCGCGCACGCCGCTGTCACCCCGCGGTCACCTGCCGTCTCCGCCGTCCCCGCCCGTGGTGATGCCAATTCGTGCCGCCGCCTCCGCCGTCCCCGCCGTCCCCGCCGTGGTGATGCCAATTCGCGCCGTGTGCACGCAATCCGCGCTGGCCCCCGCCGTGACGTGGCCGAGCGTGGGTGATGCCGCGGCCCCTGCACGATGACACAGGCTGGGCGGCCTCCACGACCTCGGCACAGCCGTCCGGACCAGATAGCGTGCACAGCGGCAGGATTGGCGTCCGATCCCTGGGGCGGAAGGCGCCGGGTGCGTGCCGATGCAGTTCGACGTGGCGACGTGGCGTCCGATCCACCCACGCCTAGCCGGTTGCGAGCTCCGCGGCAGCGTGCTGGGCACGGAGCAGCGCGTATCCCGGCTTGATCTGCTCGTTGATAATCCGCAACCTGCCGTCGAACGGCCAGAAAGCGGACTTCATGGCATTCAGCGTCAGCCACTCCATCTCGCCGAGACCGATGCCGAACGCGGTGGCCAGCGTCGCGAACTCGCTGCTCAGCGAGATGCCGCTCATGAGCCGATTGTCGGTGTTGACGGTGACCCGGAACCGCAGCCGCCGCAGTAGCTCGATCGGGTGCTCGGCGACCGAGCCGGCGGCCCCGGTGTGAACGTTGCTGGTGGGACACATCTCGAGCGGCACGCGCCGATCGCGGACGAACGTGGCGAGCCGCCCCAGGGTCACGCGGCCATCGGCGCCGACGTCGATGTCATCCACGATCCGCACGCCGTGGCCGAGGCGCTCCGCACCGCACCACTGGAGCGCCTCCCAGATGCTCGGCAGCCCGAACCCCTCGCCGGCGTGGATCGTGAAGTGGAAGTTCTCGCGCGCGATGAGGTGGAATGCGTCGAGGTGCCTCGTCGGTGGGTAGCCCGCCTCCGGTCCGGCGATGTCAAACCCGACCACGCCGGCGTCGCGGTGGCGCACCGCCAGCTCGGCGATCTCGACCGAGCGCGCCGCCTGGCGCATGGCGGTGATGATGAGGCCGATGGTGATGGGCCGACCCGCGGATCCCCGCTCGAACCCCGCCAGCATGGCGAGCGTTGCCTCGTCCAGCGTCAGACCGCCATCGGTCAGCAGCTCGGGCGCCATCCGCACCTCGGCATAGACGACACCGTCGGCCGCAAGATCCTCCGCACACTCGGCGGCGACCCGCTCGATCGCATCACGGGTCTGCAGCACCGCGATGGTGTGGCGGAACCCCTCGAGGTAGAGCTCGAGCGACTTGCGATCCGCTCCGCGCATGAACCACGCGCCGAGCTCGGCGGGGTCCGTCGTGGGCAGTCCATCGTAGCCGGCCTCCGCCGCCAGCTCGATGACGGTCGACGGCCGCAGACCGCCGTCGAGGTGATCGTGGAGCAGCACCTTCGGCGCGAGCCGCGCGAGGTCCGGGCTCAGCGAGCTGGCGGTCATGCCGCCATCTTACCGATCACCTCAGCTGGACCTGTCTCGGGGGCGCCAGCGGCGCATGCGCAAACTGCACCCCGAACGGCTCGCACCAGATGACGATGCTGCCGAGCCGCTCTGGATCGGTGCCGGCAGTGAGCAGGTAGTTGAAGCTCCCGTCGGTGGCCTTGAGGCGACCGATGTCGTAGGCGCCCGCGACGTAGCCGTCGCTGGACGGCGACACGTAGACGTGCAGGTCCGGTCCGTTCAGCACGCTGAAGTCCTCGAACCGCACCAGGTAGGTGCCGTCGCCCTGGTCGATCACCGCGACGGTGCCGCCACCGGTGTGGAAGTCGTCCGCGCCCCGAAACTCCCCGACGAGGAGCGCATCGCTGTGGTCGGCCGCTACGGCGACGCCGGGTGGCATCGCCTCGACGAGCTGCGTGCGGATGAACAGCGGCGACGCGAGGTACCAGCCGAGCGGCGCGGCAAGGAGCAGGGCGACGGCTGCGACGACGAGGGTGCGACGCGGATGGCGGCGCAGTGGCGCTCCCCAGCCGAGGCGCCAAGCCGCGAGGACGATGAGCAGCACGCCCACCGCCACCACGGCGATGACCAGCCCGCGCTGGGGCCAGATCACCTGGCCGAAGAACCGCTCCAGATCACCGATGAATGACATCGACCGCTCCTCGCTTCGTGCCCGGCACGTCAGTCGGACCACGACGACGATGGCATGGCTGCGCGTCGGGTCCGCGACGGTCGCGTGACGAATCGGTGACGGTTGACGCGACGCCACGCTGGCAGGCCGCATGCGGGAGCTCATGCCATGACCAGATTCGTTCCGCGCCGCTCGACCCCATTCCTCACGCTCGCCGTCGTTCTCGCCGCGGGCATGCTGCTGGTCGGCTGCCGCACGGAGGGGGACCAGAATGCGACCGAGGGACGCGCCCCGACCGGCGCCGATGCCGTCGTCGAGGTTAACCTCGACGAGTCGCAGATGAAGCTCCTCGACCAGGTGCGGGGTGCGACGATCGCGTTCGACATCTCCAACCTGGGGGGTCGGACGCGGAGCTTCGTCGTGACGGGACCGGATGGCTCGATCGAGCTCCAGGGATCGGTGCGCGCGGCGGACTCCGAGCGAATGATCGTGGAGCTGGACCCGGGGACCTACACCGTCACGAGCGAGGCACCCGGCGAGGACCGATTCGAGCAGACGCTCACGGTCGCAGCGCCTTCGGCCTCCGCCACGCAAACGTCCGCGCCGTAGCCCTCAGTCGACGCGCGGCCCAAGCGGTATCGGCTCGTCGCTGCGCGGGCGGGCGGAGTCCTTGAGCTCGATGAACATCACGTGCGTCTCGGTCTGACCGATGTTCTCGCCGGCATGCTCCTGCGCCGGCAGCCAGCTCGCTGTGCCAGCGGACATGGCCACCTCCCTCGACGCGTCGCCCGCGATCAGTCGTCGCTCGAACGCCGATAGCGTGATCATGACGCTGTCCGGGTGACCGTGCGGCGTGGTGCGATCACCGGGACGATCGTGGTATTCGAGCACGCGGACGTCGTCGTTCTCCATGACGACGCGATAGAGCGACGGGTTGCTCGCGACGGGGTCATCAGCCATGTGGTTTCTCCTCTCGCGGCGTCAGCCGCTCTCGTTGATATCGGCGACGCTCCCCATGCCGACGCTGGCGCCGGTCACGTGGTGGCCGGGTGCGGTGGCCGCATCCTTCATCTCGAAGCGGGACGGCGGCGCGGCAGCAGCGTACGACGCGATCGTTTCGGCGGTGAGCTCGTAACCGAAACGGATGGCCGCCACGTTCTCGTCCACGTAGCGCCGCGGCAGTGAGTCGCGGATCGACGCCCGTGGCGCTGCGGGCGCGGACCCGCCCTCGGCGGTGGCGCCGGCCTCACCCGGCGACTCGGTGGCCGATGTCATCGGTCCAATCGGCTGATCCGGCAGCACCGCCGGGCGCTGCCCATCGGTCCCGCTGCGTCGATCGCGGGCCGGGTGCTCGGCGGGGTACACGATCCCGATCTCGAACGCGTTGAGCTGGGTCGCGTCCTGGCCGGCACGCTTGTACGTCTTGCGGTAGAAGGTGAGCATCTCGTTCGCGTTCGCGAAGCCGATGCGCCGGCCGTTGTTCTCGATGCACTGGCTGGTGATGTCGACGAAGCTGAAGCCGTCCCACTCGATCGCCTCGCGGATGGCGTTGCGCAGGTGGAGCTGGTGATAGACCGTCGATTTCGCATAGAGCGCATGCGGCGAGCTGCGGACGAGGCCCTGCAGGTTGACCGGCGTGTTCGGGTTTCCGCCCGGCGAGCTGAGCGTCTTCGTCCCGGTCGGCGTGGTGGGGCCGGTCTGCCCGCCCGTCAATCCGTAGATCTCATTGTTGTTGCAGAGCAGCGTCACCCGCGCATTGCGGCGGATGGCGTGGACGAGGTGGTTGCCACCGATGCTGGCCGTGTCGCCGTCCCCCGCCACGACGATCACGTTGAGCTCGGGGCGCACCTTCTTGATCGCCTCGGCCACCGGCAGGGTTCGGCCATGGAGCGTGTAGACCGCCTCGTGCTTGAGGTAGCCGCCCATCCGCCCGGTGCAGCCGATGCCGGTCACGATCACCGGATTCGTCTCGTCGAGACCCATCTCGTCGAGCACCATCGCGAGCTGCATCATGATCGTGCCGATCCCGCAGCCGGGGCACCAGATCGTCGGGAACAGCTCCACCTAGAGCCGGTCCTTGTACGTCATCCCCGCCATCGGCGCTTCAGGCATGGACCGATGCCTCCCCTGCTGATGGATCACCGAAATTGCGCCGGGAGCGCCGGCGGCGTTGCGTTCCGCTGACGTGTCGGCGCTCAGCGCGCACGAGCCGCGCGGGGACGCGCACGCCACGCTCCCCCACCGCCGATCCACCACCGGAACCGCGCCAGGGCGTGGCCGCGCGCGCCATTCCGACGATCTGTGGCCGGTGGCGGCCATCAGCGAGAGCCCAGCGTAGCGCGCGGGCCGGCCTCGGTCGGCTCGGGCAGGATCGGCGGCTCCGACGAACCGCCGCCGAGCACGCGCTCGAGCCCCTACGGACGATCAGTCGACCTGGCCGCGGATCTCGCCGCCGGGGAAGTCACCGGGGCCGGTGTTGGCCGGGTCCACACCATCGCTCGTGTCGACGTTCACGTACGCGCCACTGGTTGCCGGTAGGCCCGAAGCCCCGTCATCGGTCCGTCACGAGCGGGTCATACACTTGCCGCGTCATGGCCGCCGTGCTCGTCGTCGACGACGACCCGAAGATCCGAGAGCTGCTGCGCACGTACCTCGCCCGCGAGGGCCATCGGGTGGCGCTCGCCGGGGACGGGGAGGAGGCGCTTCTCTCCGCGGCGACGTCGCGCCCGGACCTCGTGCTGCTGGACGTGATGCTGCCCGGCATGGATGGCGTGGAGGTCTGCCGCCGCCTCCGCGACGAGTCGCAGGTGCCGGTCATCCTGCTCACTGCCCGCAGCGGCGACGCGGACAAGGTGGTGGGTCTCGACTCCGGCGCCGACGACTACGTCGTCAAGCCCTTCTCGCCGCGCGAGCTGATGGCCCGCGTCCGCGCCCAGCTGCGTCGACATCGACCGGCGGCGATGGACGAGCCGGTCCTCGTCGGCGACGGGCTCGAGCTCGACCCGAATGCGGTCGAGGTCTCGCTCGACGGCGCCCCGCTGCCGCTCACGCCCTTCGAGTTCCGGATCCTCCACGCGCTCATGCGGCGGCCGGGCCGCGTCTTCAGCCGCGACGACCTCATCGACGCCATTCACGCCGACGACGACCCCGGCATCTTCGACCGAACCATCGACGTTCATCTCGGTCGCCTGCGCCGGAAGCTTGCCGATGACGCGGCGCAGCCGCGGTTCATCGCCACGGTGCGCACGGTCGGCTACAAGTTCGTCCCCGATGTGACGCCGCGCGAGGTGTCGGCGTGATCACGCTCCGCGTGCGCCTGATGGCGCTGTTCGTCCTGCTCGCGCTGGTCGTCGCCGCCGTGATCGTCTTCGCCGTCGAGCGGTTCAGCGCCGACCAGGTGATGCACCTCGCGATGCAGACCGGCCTCTCCGAGACGGAGGCGCAGGCGATGTTCGACACGGCGGTCGGGCGGGTCGTGCTCATCGGTGCCGGTGTGGGGGTGCTGCTTGGCGGCCTCGCCGCGTGGTGGATCATGCGTCGCGTCCTCCGTCCGCTCGCGCGGCTGACCGACGCCACGCATGCCGTGGCGTCGGGGGACTTCGCCGCCCACGTGCCGGAGCCGCCCGATCCGGAGCTGCGCTCGCTCGCGGATGCGTTCAACTCGATGACCGATTCGCTGCGGCGCGCCGAGGCGCTTCGCCGCCGCCTGGTGGAGGACGTGGCGCACGAGCTGCGAACGCCGCTCACCAGCCTGCGCGGCTACACCGAGGCCCTCGCGGATGGGGTCGTCGATCCGTCGCCCGAGGTGCTCCGCAACCTGCACGAAGAGATCGTCCGCCTCTCGCGCCTGGTGGAGCAGCTCGACTCCCTCGCGCGCGGGGAGCCGGCTGGCCGCGCCTTCGCTCGGTCGCCCCTCGATCTCTCGGCGCTCGTGGAACGTGCCGTCGAGCTTCACGCGGCCGAGCTGGCCGGACGGAGCGTGCGCCTCTCCGTGGATCCGGCGGGCACGCTCCCGCCGGTGCTCGCCGATCCCGACGCGGTTGGACAGGTGATCGCCAACCTCCTGCAGAACGCCGCGCGCTACAGCGATGCGGGCGGGACGGTCGACGTGACACTCGCCGCCCCTGGTCCCGCGCTGGTGCGCACCGCGGTCGCCAACACGGGTCCCACCATCCCCGCCGACGAGCTGCCCATGATCTGGGAGCGGCTCTACCGCGTCGATCCCAGCCGCGACCGCGCATCCGGGGGCTCGGGGATCGGTCTGGCGATCGTGCGTGAGATCGTCGAGGCGCTCGGTGGTTCGGTGGGAGCGTCGTCCGCCGAGGGTCGGACCGAGGTGTGGTTCACGCTTCCCACCGCCTGAGCTGCGGCGGGCGAGTGGGGCTTGGGCCTGCGCGCCACGGCGCCACCTGCCGCAGCGTTCGATATTTCGAACGAGTTGCGCGGGAACGGCTCAGTTGGTGCGATCTGTTCGGTATATCGAACGCTGGCGTGCGGGACGCCCACGGCTGCGTGGCCCTCGTGCGCGCCGTCGGCCGATATTTCGAACGAACCGCACGCGCGGACCTGCTCCGGCACGAAGCGTTCGATTTGTCGAACAAGGGCTCGACGGGGGCTTCGTTCGCGCCGGTTGAGGTAACGGCGGAGCCGTTACCATCGGTCCGATGCATGCTTCCCGACGCCGGACCGCGGCCCTCCTCATCGCCGCGCTCTCCCTGGTTGCGTGTGGCCCGGCCGAGCCGAGCGACAGCGCCTCGCAGCCGCCCCCGGCCTCCACCGGCGGCGCGGAGACTCCCGCGGCCACGGCGACCCCGACCGTCACCCCGCAGCCCACGCCCGAGACGGTCGGCGTTCCCTTCGCCGTCGTCACCGGCTACACGAACCTGAAGAGCGACATCACGGCCGACGAGGTATCGGCACTGGCTGACGACGACACGATCATCCGCACCTGCGAAATAGTGCAGGCAGTCGACACGCCGAAGCCGCTCTGCCTGCCGGCCGCCGAGATCGTCGAGCACCTGCAGGAGGCGCCGACCGACATCGCATTCCTGCCCGCCGGCCTCGTGGTGCCGACCATCAAGGTCCTGCCGGTCGACGGCGCCGACCTGTTCGGTGGCCCCGCCGCCCGAGCGCTCCCGTACCCGTACGTGACCGACGTCAACGACCCGCCCGTCGACTGGCTCCTCGACACGAACGACATCCGCACGCTGATGTCACTCGGCGACTCGTGCCCCGACCGCGCCGTCGCCTACCAGGCGATCACCCTCGGCAAGGGCTGGGAGTACGTCTTCGGGGGTGGAACGGCGGCGTACGACGCCGTCTACCCGAACCCGGTCCCGCCGGGGGTCTTCGGCAACGGCTACAACATCGTCGACGCCCACGCGACCGACAACGCCGGCGCGGTCGCCGCGCTTGTCAGCGGCGCCGACGTCACGCTCGATGATTTCGAGTGCCCGGTGATCGACAACTTCACCGTCAACGACGGCGTCGTCTTCAGCATCGACCCGCGTGTGCTGCCGCATCTTCGCGACGACTACGGCGTTGACGTGGCGACGCTCGCCGCGAACCACCTCTTCGACCGCGGCACGTCCGGATTTCTGGAGACGCTGCAGCACTTCGAGGACGTGGGCATTCCCACCGCGGGTGCCGGGACCGATCTCGACAACGCGCTCGCACCGGCGGTCGTCGAGGTGAACGGGCTGCGCTTCGGGTTCGTGGGCTTCAACGAGGTGCCGGGCTCGCAGGAGGCGGCCGCCGGTGTCCCGGGCGTCGCGTGGCTCACCGACGGCAACGTCTCTGCGGCGGTGGACGGGGCGCGTGCCGTGGCGGATGTCGTCATCTGCGTCCCGCAGTGGTGGGGCGGCGCGGAGTACCACGCCGAGTTCAGGGGCGATATGCGGCGCCAGGAGGCGTACTTCTTCGAGGCCGGCTGCGACCAGGTCGTCGGCCACGGCACGCACTGGTCCGGACCCATCGACTTCACGACCGATGACCGCGGCATCCACGTGACGATGGTCAGCCACGGCAACTTCCTCTTCGGCCAGTCATGGAGCCAGCAGACGCAGGAGGGCGTCACGCTGGAGCTCGCCTTCCATGGCACCGATCTCGTGCAGGCCCGCATGCATCCGTACGTCATGCTCGAGCAGGCGCAGACCAACCTGACCGATCCGGAGACCGATGGCTCCTACGTGCTCAACCGGATCTTCGAGGCCTCGGGCCTCAGGTAGGTGAGATTGCGATGACGGTGCAGGCGGCACCGATGCCGATCGGGCCGCCTCGTGGCGCGCTCCGGCAACGCAGTGGCGCCGCGCCACGGCCCCGCCGCGTCAGGTCGGTGGTGTCAGTCGCCGGCGGATCTCCGCCTCGTAGTCGCCGAAGAAGCGGCCGATGATCGGCAGGTCGAAGCTGCGCATGATGGAATCGCGCGATTCGCGATCGAGGAGGAAGCGGAACGACGCGAGGACGAGCTCCTCGGGCGGCGTTCCGGCCGGAGCGATCGCCTCGTGGGTCTCGCGGTCGACATGCACGGCATGCTCGGTCGCGGCTTCGTCGTCACCGACGACGACGCGGCAGCTCCAGCCGTCCGCAGTGGCGTCGCACTCGACGCGGAGGGCGGGGTTGCCCGCGTCGTGCAGCGTGGTCATGCTGCCCCGTCGCGCAGGAGCGGTGCCACATCCGGGCTGTCGGCAGCCTCGTCCGCCGGCGGGTTGGGCAGCGGCGCCGGGCGTCCGGTGACCATCGCCACCACCGCGGCGATGATGATGGCAGCGGCGATCCCGGTGCGGATCGTCAATGGCTCGGAGCGCAGCCACGCACCGAGCGCCACGGCGACGATCGGGTTCACGTAGGCGTACGTGGCGGCGGTGCTGACCGGCGCGTTGCCGAGCAGCCAGATGTAGGCGCTGAAGCCGACGAGGGAGCCGACGAGCACGAGGTAGACGAACGCCGCCACGCTCTCGCCCGAGAAGGAAGCGACCGACGTCCGCCCCAGCTCGCCGGTCACCAGGCCGGCGACGACGAGCGCGATGCCGCCGGTGAACATCTCCATCCCGGTGGCCAGGAACGCGCTCCGTGGAAGCTGCGCGGCCCGACGCTGGTAGAGCGACCCGGCCGACCACAGGACGGCGGCGACCACGACCAGCAGCACGCCGACCGGGTTGATGGCGGCCGCCCCGTCCGCCGGCAGGAGCAGGATGATCACGCCAACGAAGCCGGCCAGCACGCCACCGAGCACGCGCAGGCTCGGACGGCGGCGATCCAGCAGCGCGTCGAACACGTTCAGCCAGATCGGTACCGTGGCCACCAGCACGGCGGCGATCCCGGACGGCAGGAAGCCGGGCCGCTCGGCGAGCACCACGAGGCCGTTGCCGCCGAGCAGCAGCAGCGTCCCCACGATGGCGGCCGAGCGCCATTGCGCAGCCGTGGGCCAGGTGAACCGACCACGGCCTCGGATCCGCGCCAGGAGCCACAGCGCACCCACGATGATCGCGCCCGCCAGGACGAACCGCAGACCTGCTGACAGGAATGGTGGCATCGTGTCCACCACGAACGCGATCGCGAGGTATGTGCTGCCCCACACGACATAGACGGCGAGCAGCGCGACCGCGGTCGGCAGGGCCGCGGCGGTGGTGGGGGGACGACGGGACATCCGTGGCATTGTGCCGTGTCGAACGTCGGAACGCCGGCAGGCGTGAGGTGGCCGCGTCGAGATCGGGTGCCGCGGTTCGCCGTCTTCACGAGGCGCCGAGCTGGCGCCGCTCGCCGATCGGCTCGACGGCTGGCATCTCTTCCACGCCGCGCGCGGCGAGCTGCTGCGCCACTCGGGACGCGTCCATTGGAGCCACGACGCGGGGCTGGAGCTGGTGGCGAACCCGGCGGAGCGGCGCGTCCTCGAGGGGCGGCTGGCTCAGCTGGGGAGGGAGCGCTCGTCGGGCCCGACGTAGCGCACGTCGGGGCGGATGAGCCGATTCGACGCTGCCTGCTCGAGAGCATGCGCCGTCCAGCCGGCGTGTCGCGCGATCGCAAAGATCGAGGGGTAGAGCGCAGGCGGCAGACCGATGCCCTGCAGCACGGCGGCGGCGTAATACTCGACGTTCGTCTTCAGCGGCCGATGTGGCTTGAGCTCGGCGAGCACGCGCAGCGCGATGTCCTCAACCTGCACGGCCGTCTCGAGCCAGGTGGCGTCGCCGCCGAGCTGCTGCGCGACGGTGCGCAGCGCCGCGGCGCGCGGGTCGTAGGCGCGATAGACACGGTGGCCAAAACCCATCAGCCGCTCGCCGCGTCCCACGAGGTCGCGGATCCACTGCTCCGCTCGCTCCGGGGAGCCGATCCGGTGGAGCTGGTCGACGACTTCCGCCGGCGCACCGCCGTGCAGGGGCCCCTTGAGCGCGCCGATCGCGCCCACGACCGCGCTTGCCAGGTCCGACCGGGTCGAGACGATGACGCGCGCGGTGAAGGTGGAGGCGTTGAAGCCGTGCTCCGCACCGGTGATGAAGTAGGCATCCAGCGCGCGCGCCGTCGCGCCATCCGGCCGCGTTCCCGTGAGCTGGTAGAGGAAGCCCGCCGCGAGCCCCAGCGTGGGGTCGGGTGGCACCGGCTCCTGCCCATCGCGCAGCCGCGCGAACGCGGCGAGTGACGATGGGGCGAGCGCCGTCACCTCGCGCGCCTACTCCACGGTGGGCGGGAAGGTGGCACGCGTGGAGGCGCCCCAGGCGGAGACGGCGGTGCGCAGCGCGTCCATCGGTGCGGCGTCAGCGGGGAGCGCGCGCAGCGTGGCGAGCACCGCCGCGGGCAGCGGCGCGCAGGCGAGCGCCGCGTCGGGTTGCCAGCTATCGGTCCACAGCAGCTCGGCGATGCTGGCGAACGTGCCATGCGCCACCAGCTCACCGATCGGGTAGCCGCGGTAGATGAGCGTCCCCCTGGCGCCGTCGACGCGAGAGAGGGCCGTCTCACCGGCGACGACACCCTCGAGGCCGGGGCTGTAGGGTCGCGGCGCGGCGGAATCGGTCATCGTTTCCGAGTGTACCGGGCGCAACCCGTAACAGTCGCCGCCGCCAATGCGTCGGTGCATGGTCCATTCCTCTCGGAGAACTCGATTCATGCTTACCGCCCGCCGTGCCACCGCGCTTCTCGTGCCCATCTGCCTGCTCGTCGCCTGCAGCGGCGGCGGGGGGACCGCCTCGCTGTCGACCACGCCATCGGTGACCGGCACGCAGACCGCGGCGGCGAGCGTCGCCGCCTCGCCGTCCACCCCCGCGGACGGGACGCCGGTGGAGGTGCCGTCGCTCAGCGCCGCGCCGAGCGCCGAACCGTCCGATGACGCCCTGCCCGCCTTCTCGTGCGCCTTTCCCGTCATCGGCGACGGGACGGTGCCGCGCGCTCAGCTCACCGACGTGCGGGTGGGGGCCCACGACACCTACGACCGCATCGTGTTCGAGTTCGACGGTGGCTTCCCCGAGCTCGCGGTGGAGCAGGTCACGCCACCCCTCCTGGCCGATGGATCTGGCGGGCCGATCGACGTGACCGGCAGCGCATTCCTGCAGGTGACGCTGCGCGGCGCCACGAAGCAGACCGATACAGGAGCCGCCTCCTATGCCGGGCCGACCGCCTTCGTGCCGGGCTTCGACCGGCTTGCCGCACTGGTCGAGGGCGGTGATTTCGAGGCGGTCAACACCTGGTACGTGGGCATGAGCGGCGACGCCTGCGTGCGGGGCTTCACGCTCGACGACCCGCCGCGCATCGTGCTCGACCTCGAACACTGAGCGGCGCCTCGGCGGTGCGGCCGCGGGAAGCGACGGTCGATCCAGCAGCGACTAGCATGGACACATGCCAGATCGACCTTCCGCTCCCCGCGGCGACCTCGACACCTCGAAGTCCTACCGCGCCAGGTTCAAGACGGAGAAGGGCGACATCGTCGCCGAGCTGTACGCCGATCGCGTACCGATGACCGTCGAGAACTTCATCAACCTCGCCCGCGCCGGGTACTACGACGGGACGACGTTCCACCGCGTCATCCCCGGATTCATGGCACAGGCGGGTGACCCGACCGGCAGCGGCCGTGGCGGCCCCGGCTACGAGTTCGCCGACGAGTTCCACCCGACGCTGCGCCACGACAGCGCTGGCATCCTCTCCATGGCGAATGCCGGTCCCAACACGAACGGCAGCCAATTCTTCATCACCTTCGGCCCCACCCCCCACCTCGACAACCGACACAGCGTCTTCGGCAAGGTGACCGAGGGAGCCGATGTCCTCGGCTCGATCCGCGAGCGTGACCCGCAGGGCGACCGCCAGCCGGGCGACAAGATCGAGACCATCGAGATCGAGGAGTCCTAGAACCTCCCGCTCAGCTCGGTGCCGGGCTGTCGGCGGTGGCGCGTTGCCCGGGGATACCATCGGGCGGATGCGCAGGACGGTGACCTACGACGACCTCGGGCGGCTGCCGTTGCCCGGGATGGATGCACCGACACGGTTCGCCTTCTCCGCGGACGGGGCACAGCTCGCCTATCTCCACGCCGGGGATGGGACGCTCGCCGCTTCGCTGTGGCTCGTCGACGTGCTCGCACCCGCTCCACGCGTCGTGATGCCTGCCAGCCTCGGCCGGCGCGACGAGCAGGGATTCGACCGCGAGGAGGCGCTGCGGCGCGAACGCATGCGCGAGCGCTCGCTGGGCGTCACGGCCTTCCACTGGGCGGCGGAGTCACCGACGCTCTGCGTTCCCGTCCCCGGTGGGGCGACGCTGCTCGGGCGCAATGGCGTGCTCCACCGCCTGGAGCTCGGCGCGTCGACCGATCCCCGGATCGCCCCGCGGGCCGACGCCATCGCCTGGGTTTCGGGCGGTGAGCTGTGGAGCGCCGTGATCGACGCGGGCGGCATGCTCGGCGATCGCATCCGGCACACCACCGACGCGACGGAGGAGGTGAGCAACGGACTGGCGGACTTCGTCGCGGCGGAGGAGCTCGGCCGGTACCGCGGACACTGGTGGAACGCTGCCGGCGATGCGATCGCGTTCGCCCGCGTCGATACCACCGCCATCCCCCCGTTCCACATCCAGCACCTGGCCGCGGAGCGCCCGGAGATGGAGGTGCATCGGTACCCGTTCGCCGGCGGCCCCAACGCCGTCGTGCGGCTGCGTGTCGCGCGCGCCGGCCGCGGCGCAGCGGTCGACGTCGACCTCGGCGCCGATGCCGGCGATTACCTGGCGCGCGTCGTCGCAGAACCCGCCGGCACCTGGCTGGTGGCGGTCCTGCCGCGCTCCCAGACCAGCCTGCGCTGGCTGCGGGTCGACGCCGATGGCACCGCCCGGGAGCTGTGGACCGAGCGCAGTGAGCCGTGGCTGAACCTGGACGACGACACGCGGGCGCTCCCCGATGGTCGCGTCCTGCGATCGACCGAGGCCAGCGGGCACCGCCACCTCATGCTGCGCGCGCCGGACGGCGCAGTCGAGCGGGTGCTCACCGCCGGCGACTGGGACGTGACCGGCGTCGCCGGCGTGGACCTGGGGCGTGGCGCCGTCCTCTTCCATGCCACCCGCGACGGCGTCCTCGATCGCCATCTCTACGCGGTCCCGCTGGATGCGGGCAGCGCGCGCTCGGATCCGGAGCGGATGACGACGGACGCCGGCTGGCACGAGGCTGTCGCCGCGGGCAACGGCACGTGGGTCGATCGATGGTCGAGCCGTATGTCGGCGCCGCGCGTGGTGCTGCGACGTCCCGACGGCACGTCCGTCTCGATCCATGAGCCGGGGAGCTCCGCCGCCGAGCTCGGACGCACGCCACCGCGGCTCGACACGGTGCGCGCCGCCGACGGCGTGACCGACCTCAACGTGGCCTACTACGCGCCGGCGGCCGACGCGCCGACGAGCTCGCCGCCGCCGGCGGTGCTGTGGGTCTACGGCGGTCCGCATTCGCAGAAGGTCGCGAACCAGTGGGAGCTGACCGCGCTCCCGTGGCGGGCGCTCGTCACGCAGCTCGGGGCGGCGGTCGTGGTCGTCGACAACCGGGGCACGGCGCATCGCGGCGTCGCGTTCGAGGCGGCGCTCGCCGGCGCGCTCGGCACCGTCGAGGTCGACGACCAGCTGGCCGCTATCGACCAGCTCGCCGCCCGCGGTCTGCTGGACGCCGGCAGGGTGGCAATCACCGGCGGCAGCTATGGCGGCTACCTGACCATCCGCGCCCTGCTCCGCTACCCCGACCGGTTCATCGCCGGGGTCGCCTGGGCGCCCGTCGTCGACTGGGAGGGCTATGACAGCGCGTACAGCGAACGCTACCTGGGCGCCCCGGCGGAGCACGCGCTCGCCTATCGCGACGCATCGCTGCGGCACGACGTCGGACGACTGCGGGCACCGCTGCTCGTGCAGCACGGCCTGCTCGACGAGAACGTGCACATCCACCACACCGCTCGCCTGCTCGACGCGCTCGCCGCGGCCGGCGTGACGTGCGACCTGCAGCTGTTTCCCGGGGAGCGCCACATCGGGCGCGCGCCGGCCGCCGTCCGCACGCGCGACCGACGCGCGATCGAGTACCTCGCGCGCGCCCTCGGCCTGCAGCCACTCGACGATCGTCCGGGATCGGCGAGCGACGGGCGCGCGGGCGAACCGTGAGCGTGGATGCACTCCCGGGTCGCGTCAGGCGGCCGCCTCGTACAACAGGTTGAAGGTGGTGGTCGGATCCGGCGCGAACTGGGTGCGCGTACCGCAGGCCTCGCACACGAGCTCGTCGCTCGCATCGTCGACCGCGAAGGCGACCTCGTCCTCGCACCATAGGCAGAGAAGGAGAACAGTCATGCGCCGCAGTCTCGGGCCGGTTCGTGACACCTAGCGTGTCGCGAAGCACGCGCCGAACCTGACCGAGCACCGTCGCGCACCAGGTCCCTTCTATTTGCGTTATTGCGCAATCTCTATGGTATCATCGGCTCCAGATGGTTGACGTCATGTACTCCCTCACAGCCGACGGACAACGTGCCCGCTCGGCCGAGATTGCTCGCGCAATGGCGGATCCCAAGCGGATCTGCGTGCTGGAGCAGCTCGCGGTGGGCGAGCGAAGCGTCAGCGACCTGTCGCGCGGCGCCGGTTGCCATGTGCCGAACATGAGCCAGCACCTCGCGGTGCTGCGCTCGGCCGGCCTCGTCATGAGCCGCCGCGCCGGGAACACCGTCCTCTATCGCCTCGCGGACGATCGCGTCGGCGAGCTGACCCGCCTCCTCGGCGCCGTTGCCGGTGGCCGAGGCGGCTCCTTCATCCTGTCACGAAAGGACTGATGAGACCCATGTCCAACGTTCGCGAAGTCACCGACGCCACGTTCGAAACCGATGTGCTGCAGAGCGAGAAGCCGGTGGTCGTCGACTTCTGGGCGGCCTGGTGCGGCCCGTGCCGCATGGTCGCTCCCGAAATCGAGAAGCTGGCGGAGAAGTACGCGGGCGCGGTCGAGGTTCGCAAGCTCGACGTGGATGCCAATCCGCAGACCGCCATGAAGTACGGGATCATGAGCATCCCGACGGTGGCGATGTTCAAGAAGGGCGAGGCGCCGCGTGCGGCGGTCGGCTTCCGGCCGCTCGAGGCCCTCGAGCAGGCCTTCCAGCTGGAGGCTCCCGCCGCCCAGTCCTGACCGGACCGATCACGGAACGGGCCGCTAGCCGCTTTCGGTGCGCGGCCCGTTCGCATATGGGCTGCGGCATACTGCATCGCGCATGCGCCGTCCGCACCGCCTGAGCCCGTGGTCGCTCTGCGGGGGACTCCTGATCGCCGGCCTGCTGGCCCCGATCGCCTCCCCCGCGCCGGCACGCGCCGCCGACGATGGCCTGCGCATCGTGACCGATGCGACCTACGATGCGCGACCCGACGCGCGGCTCGTCCACGTCACGATCGATGCGACTGCCACGAACACGACGCCGGACACCGCCGACGGGCGCACGTCCTTCACCGGCCTCGTCTTCGTCGTCCAGCCCGGGGCCACGAATATCGTGGCAGCAGCGGGCGATGTCGCCTTGCCGCTGGTCGTCGACGAGCGGACGGTCGACTTCACGTCGGTCGATCTCACCTATCACCGCTCGGTCTTCTACCAGCAGGTGTATCGGTACACCGTGTCGTACGACCTGCCCGATGCGGGTGACACCCCCGATCGCGACGTCCGCGTCACGCCCAGCGTGCTCGCCTTCCCGGTGTGGGCCTTCGGCACGTCAGGCGTGCGCGGCAGCAGCATCAGCGTCCACCTGCCGCCGGGCTACGCGGCCAGCGTCGATGCGGGCCCGCTGAGCGCGACCAGCAACGACGCCGGGACGACGCTCTCCGCCGTCGACCTCGCCGATCCGTTCACGTTCTTCGCCTACGTCTCCGCGGACCGGCCCGGGGCGTTCGTGGAGACGCGACTCAGTGTCGGCATCGACGGCGGAACTGCGCCGGTGATCGTTCGCGCCTGGGAGGACGACGAGCCATGGGGCGGGCGCACCGCTGACCTGATGCAGCGCGGCCTGCCGACGCTGGCCGAGCTGATCGGCCTGCCCTACCCGGTCAATGGGCGCCTGCGGGTCGAGGAGGCGGCGACGTCACGGCTCGGCGAGTACGCCGGCACGTACAACGACCTCACCGAGCTGATCACCGTCCGCTACGACGCCGATGCCATCGTCGGCCTTCACGAGGCGGCCCACATCTGGTTCAACGAGAGTCTCCTCGAGGGCCGCTGGATCGGCGAGGCGTGGGCCGAGTGGTACGCGGTCCAGGCGGCAGACGCGCTGCACGAGGCGGGCGCCACGTACGATCTGACCGATGACCTGCTCGCTCACCGCATCGCACTCAACGATTGGGGCGCCTTCGGCGTGGAGGACCTCGACACCGAGGACTACGCCTACGCCGCCACGTACCACGTGGCGGAGCTCATCGCCGCGCGGACCGATATCGACGGACTGCGCCGCGTGTGGCGGGCGGCAGCGGGCGCCGAGATGAGCTACCAGCCGGCAGGTGCGGAGATCGGCGACCGCCCCGTCACCGGCATCGATGCCTCTCAGCCGGACTGGGAGCGCCTCCTCGACCTGCTCGAGGAGCGCACCGACGGCAGCTACGCCGACCTGTGGCGGACCTGGATCGTCACCGATGCGGACCGGCCGCTGCTCGACCGGCGCGCCGCCACCCGCGTCGCCTACGATGCCGCGGTGGACGCCGCCGGCGCATGGGAGCTGCCCGCTGTCGTGCGCCACGACCTCGGTGGCTGGCGGTTCGACGCAGTCGACACCGAGCTCGCCACCGTCGACGACATTCTCGACGAACGTGACCGGATCGCCGCCCGGGCAGCGTCGCTCGACCTCGCCCCGTCCGACGTGCTGCGCCGCGCCTTCGAGGGCGGACCCTCGCTGGACGCCGCGTCCGCCATGGGGACCGGCGAGCTCGCCACGCTCGCTGGCATCGACCGCAGCGCGCTGACGGTCACCGCGGCGCCGAGCGCCCTCGAATGGGCCGGGCTGCTGGGCACCGATCCGGGCGTGGAGCTGGCGGCGGCGCGGAATGCGTACGAGCGCGGTGACCTCGACACGGCGGACACGGCGGCCGCGGCGGCGCTTGCCGGTCGCGACGGCGCGGATGAGACGGGACGCCTTCGGGTGGGCGTCGCCGGCGGCGCGCTGCTGGGAGTGGATCTGCTGGCGATGACCGCCATTGCCGCACGCCGCAGCCGACGCCGCCGCGCCCGCGATCAACGCACCGCTCCCCTTGGCGGCACCGTGGCAGACGACCGGTGACGACCACCCCGCGCTCGCTCCTCGCCGTCCTCTTCGGCACGTTCACGCTGCGCCTGAGCACCGGCCTCACCGGCGGTCTGCTCGTCTACTATCTCGCCGACCTGCCGTCCCATAGCGGGCCGGAGGTGAGCGCCTTCGTCCTCGGGCTCCTCGGAGCCACGTACTTTGCCGCCGAGCTGGTGCTCTCACCGGCGTTCGGCGTCCTCTCCGACCGCCTCGGGGCGCACCGCGTCATGCAGTGGGGCCCGGTCTTCGGCGCCGTCGCGGTCGTCCTCACCGGGATCACCACCCACCTGCTGCTCCTGGGCGGAACACGACTCCTCGAGGGCGCGGCCGCCGGCGCGAGCATCCCCTCGATCCTCGGCTACATCGCGCTCGCCACCAGCCGTGACGACCAGCTCCGGGGTCGCACGGTGGCACGCTTCGAGGCCGCGACACTGGCCGGCATCGGTGTCGGCGTCGTCCTCGCCGGGCCCCTCTACGACCTCATCGGGCGCGGCGCCTTCTTCCTGAACGCCGGCATCTATGCCGGCAGCTACGCCATCTATCGCTGGGGCGTGGCCGAGCTGACGCCGATCACGGAGGCGGGCGACGGGGCGGCGGTGGCCGCGGTCCGCGAACAGCGCTTCGACTTCCAGCGGTACCTGCGCGTCCTTGCCAGCCCGGGTGTCTGGCTGCTCGCCCCCACCTGGGTGGCGCTGAACGCGGTGCTCGGCTCGTGGACGACGCAATCGGTCTTCCAGCTCGTCCGAACGCCGTCGGCCGGAAATGAGGGGCAGCTGCTGATGGGCGGCTTCGAGCCGACCCAGGTGAGCATCGGCCTGGCCGCGGCGATGGTCATCTTCTTCGCCGGCCTCTTCTACTGGGGCAATCGGTTCAGGCGCTTCCGGCGCACCACCATCATCGGGATCGGGATTGGCGGCGGCCTGGCGATGATGGCGGCGATCTTTGTCATCAACCACTCGCAGGGTCCGGGGATGCTCCTCCAGGCACCGATGCTGCTCGTCCTCATGGGGGGCCTCTTCGTCCTTGCCGGTGCCACGCCCGCCGCGCTCGGCCTGCTCGCCGACATCAGCGAATCCCATCCGACGGACCGCGGCGCGATCATGGGCCTCTACTCGGTGTTCCTTGCCGTCGGGCAGATCGTCGGCGCGCTCGTGTCCGGCTTCGCGGCCGACCGCCTGGGCATCGATGGCCTCCTCGTCGCCTCGCTGGGGCTCCTGGCCGTGGCCGTGCTGCCGCTGCGGCAGCTTCGAGCCTCGGAGCACCTCGTCGGCGTCCGGGGCGAGGCGCGGGATGGGGCCGACCTCGCGGTAGGCTGACTCCGGCTATCCTTGAGCGCTCATGCGCCTCTCGCAGCTCTTCTTCACCAGCCTCCGCGATGACCCGGCCGAGGCGGAGATGGCCTCCCATCGGCTGCTCGTGCGGGCCGGCTACATCCGCCAGCTCGGCGCAGGCATCTACTCGCTGCTGCCGCTCGGCTTCCGCGTCCAGCAGCGTATCGAGCAGGTGATCCGCGAGGAGATCGACCGCATCGGTGGCCAGGAGATGGAGATGCCGGTCGTCCATCCCGCCGACCTGTGGCGCGAGTCGGGACGCTACGACCAGATCGGCCCGGAGATGGCGCGCTTCAAGGACCGCGCCGGGCGTGACATGGTGCTGGCGATGACGCACGAGGAGGTCGTCGCCGACCTGCTGCGCGACCTCGTGCAGAGCTATCGCCAGCTGCCGATGATCGTCTACCACTTCCAGACCAAGTTCCGCGACGAGCCGCGGGCGCGCGCGGGGCTGATTCGCGTCCGCGAGTTCGTGATGAAGGACAGCTACAGCCTCGACGCGACCGATGCGGGCCTCGACCGCAGCTACGATCTCCACTTCGAGGCGTACACCCGGATCTTCGAGCGGCTCGGCCTCGACGCGATCGCGGTCTCCAGCGACGTGGGCATGATGGGCGGCAGCCTGGCGCACGAGTTCATGGTCCTCAACGAGCAGGGCGAGGACACGCTCGTGCTGTGCGACGCGTGCGGCTTTCGCGCGAACCAGCAGATCGCGGCGGTCGGCAAGCCGGACCCCGAGCCCGAGGCGCCGCTGCCGACCGAGGAGGTCGCGACGCCCGGCTCGAACACGATCGCCAGCCTGGCAGCGCTGCTGAACGTGCCGGCCGCCCGCACCGCCAAGGCGGCGTTCTTCGTGGCCGGTGACGGCAGGCTCGTCACCGCCATCGTGCGGGGCGACGGCGAGGTCAACGAGACGAAGCTCGGCAACGCCGTCGGCGCCGTCGGCGGACTTCGCCCCGCCCAGGCGGAGGAGATCCGGGCGGCGGGAATGGAGCCCGGCTACGCGTCGCCCATCGGTGCGCACGACACGATGGTCGTGGTGGACGACCTCGTGGCGCGCTCGCCCAACCTGGTCGCCGGCGCCAACCGGGTCGACACGCACCTGCGCAATGTGAACGTGGGCCGCGACTTCACGCCCGACATCGTGATCGACATCGCCAACGCCCGCGCCGGCGACGCCTGTCCCAACTGTGGCGCGCCGCTCCGCCTCGCCAACGGGATCGAGGTTGGCAACATCTTCAAGCTCGGAACGACATACACCGCGGCGCTCGGCGCCACGTACCTCGCCGAGGATGGGAGCCGTCACCCGGTCATCATGGGCAGTTACGGCATCGGTCTGGGGCGGGTATTGGCCTGCATCGTGGAGGCGCATCACGACGACCGCGGCATCGCGTGGCCGGTGGCGGTGGCGCCCTACCGGGCTCACCTGGTCGCGATCGGTGCCCATAGGAACGACGAGGTGCGCGACGCCGCCGAAGGGCTCTACGTGCGCCTGACCGATGCCGGCGTCCCGGTGCTGTACGACGACCGCGACGAGTCGCCCGGGGTGAAATTCACCGATGCGGAGCTGCTCGGGATGCCGACCGTGGTCACCGTCAGCCCACGGTCGCTGGCAGCCGGCGGGGTCGAGGTGACCGATCGCGCCTCCGGCGACCGGTCGGTCCAGCCGGTGGCCGAGCTCGAGGCGTTCCTGGCAGGCGATTGACCGCGGCGGGGGCCCCTGGGCAGCCGCCGGCGCCGCGATTCCTCAGGCATTCCCCAGAATGCACTCCGATGATCGGCGACATGAACGTCGACAACGCCTCGATCGCGCTCCGCGAGCGCGCCCCACCCGCCACCGCCGGCCTCCGCGCACGCGCCGCGATTCGCGGTCGCGCCGTCTGGCGTGGCGCGACCGACGAGGCCACCTGGGTCCGGCCCGCGCTGCTCGGCCTGCTGGGCGGCACCGCCGTGCTCTACCTGTGGAACCTCGCTGCGTCGGGCTGGGCGAACGCGTACTACTCGGCCGCCGTCCAGGCCGGGTCGCAGGACTGGCTGGCGATGCTGTTCGGCTCGTTCGATGCGTCGAATGCGATCACCGTCGACAAGCCGCCCGCGTCGCTGTGGGTGATGGCGCTGAGCGCCCGTCTCTTCGGGTTCAGCGCCTGGTCGGTGCTCATGCCGCAGGCGTTGATGGGTGTCGCATCGGTCTGGCTCCTCTTCCTCACGGTCCGGCGTTCGTTCGGCGCACCGGCGGGGCTCCTCGCGGGGGCGGTCCTGGCGCTGACGCCCATCGCAACGCTCATGTTCCGCTTCAACAACCCCGATGCGCTGCTCGTGCTGTTGCTCACCGCCGCCGCGTACGGCACGGTGCGCGCACTCGAGCATGGCTCGACCCGCTGGCTCGTCCTCGCCGGCGCGCTGGTGGGCTTCGCGTTCCTGGCCAAGATGCTCCAGGCGTTCCTCGTCATCCCGGCGCTGGGCCTGGTCTGGATGGTCGCGGCCCCGTCGCCGCTGCCGCGGCGGCTGTGGCAGCTCGGCGCGGCGGCCCTCGCGGTCATCGTCTCGGCCGGCTGGTACGTGGCGCTCGTGGAGCTGTGGCCCGCCGCCGCCCGGCCATACATCGGCGGATCGCAGACGAACTCGCTGCTCGAGCTCATGGTCGGTTACAACGGTCTCGGCCGCATCAGCGGCGACGAGGTGGGCCGGATCGGCGGGGGCGGCGGCGGTCCCTTCAGCGACGGGGCCGGCATCTTCCGCCTCTTCGACGCGCAGTTGGCCGGCCAGATCGCGTGGCTCCTCCCGACCGCGCTCGTCTGCCTCGTCGCGGTGCTCGTCGCTCGCCGCACCGCCGCGCGGATCGACCTCCAGCGCGCGCAGGCGCTCCTGTGGGGCGGCTGGCTCATCTGCACCGGCCTCGTCTTCAGCCTCATGGAGGGCATCTTCCACGGCTACTACACGGTGGCCCTGGCGCCGGCGATCGGCGCGCTGGTGGGCACCGGTGCCGCCACCGCGTGGGCGCACCGCGCTGACCCGCGCGTGCGATGGCTGACCGCGGCGGGACTCGCCGGCACCGCCGCGTGGGCAGCGTGGATCCTCTCGCAGTCCCCGGCGTGGAACGTGTGGCTGACGCCCGTCCTCATCGGTGCGGCGGGTGCGGCCGTTCTGCTCGTGGTGGTGCCGGATGGACGGCCTGGCGTGATGCGCACCGCGGCGGTGACGGCCGCCGTCGCGGTCCTCCTCCTCGCGCCGGGCGTGGCCTCGGTCGCCACGGCGGCGCACCCGCACACTGGCGCCATTCACACGGCCGAGCCGGCGGTCGCCGCCGGGATCGGCGGCAACGGTCCGGGACGCACCGGGCGCTTCGGTGCGAACGGGCCGCTCGGCCTGCCGAACAGGGGCGCCGGCACGTTCCAGCCGCCGGCGGGAGGCATCTCGGGTCCCGGCGGACCCCGCGGCAACGGCGCATTCCCGGCACCGGGTGCTCTCGGCCGTCGACCTGGCTCGTTCGGCAGCCCTCTCGCCAGCGGCGCCGGCCAGGACGGCGCGCGGCGTGGCGGGATCGGCGGCCTCCTCCATGCGGGCACTGCCGACCCGGCACTCGTGGCGGCGCTGCAGAGCGACGCGGCCGCGTACCGCTGGGTCGCCGCGACCACGGGGTCGAACAACGCGGCCGGCCTCTCGCTGTCGAGCGGCGACGCGGTGATGTCGATCGGCGGCTTCAACGGCACCGATCCGTCCCCCACCCTGGCCGAGTTCCAGGCCTACGTGGCGGCGGGGGCGATCCACTACTACGTGGCCGGTCGCGATGCAGCCGGGTTTGCCGGGGCACAGGGCGGTGCCGATACCGCCGGAGCGATCGCGGACTGGGTCGCCGCAACGTTCGGCTCGCAGGCGATCGGCGGCGTCACGGTCTACGACTTGTCGGGCGCCAATTGACGGGTGCCGAGTAGCACCGCAGCCCCGCTCCGCCGTAGCGCGGCGGCATACCGCGTCCTGCCCGCGGGAGGTCCGCGGGCGGCGCGTGGGTGTGCCCGGCGGCGGGTGGGTGTGCCCTGAATCTGCGCATCCGGACCGAGGAACGGCTCGCGATCGGTCAATGGGTGCGGATTTCGAGCACACCCGAGCGTGGGCGACCGAAAGCATGCCCGTCCCCGGTTCTCCGGTTCGATTCCCGAGCAGCGGCGCGTGTCGGTCTCGGCGGGAGCCGCGAGCGGCGAGCAGCGCCAGGCGCCGGACGGGCCGTTTGGTCACCGATGGGTAATAGTTGCACTAGGGCAATATTTGCCCTAGACTAGGTGCATGTCACCGTCCCGCTCTCTGATCGCCGCCGTCGAGCGCGTGGCGATCGCTTCCGTCGGCGTTACCGCCGACGCCGTGGGATCGGCGACGCCCGGCCTGGATCTCACCCTCCCGCAATGGCGCGTGCTCGTGCTCCTCGGTCAGCTCGGCGAGCTGCGCGTCGGCGACCTGGCCGCGCGGCTGGCCATCTCCCTGCCCTCCGCCAGCCGCCTGGCGCGGCGCCTCGAGCGCCGCGGCCTCATCGCCTCGGCCCGCGACGAGTCGGACCGGCGCGCCATCCTCCTCTCCCTCAGCCCCGAGGGGCGCCGCACCCGCAGCCGAGTGATGGCCGCGCGTCGCAGCCGCATCCGGCGCTCGCTGGCGCGCCACGCCATCGACGGCGACGCCGCGGTCGAGACGAGCCTGCAGGAAATCGCCGACGCGCTCGAGGCGGAGGGGTGACCGTCCAGCGCATCCGCGACTGGCTCCGTGGCGCACCGTACCTCCGCAAGTGGGTTGCGCTCGCCGCGCTCATCGGCGTCATCGGTGGGCTCGGCGCCGTCCTGTTCAGCATCGGTCTCGACGTCGCGACCCACCTGCTGCTCGGCGTGATCGCCGGCTTCACGCCGCCAACTCCATTCGGCGAGGGTGGAAGCCCCATCACCGGCGCCGCCCGACCATGGCTGATCCCGCTCGTCGTGGCCGGCGGCGGCCTCATCGCCGGGATCATCGTCGTCAAGTTCGCCCCCGAGGCGGAGGGTCACGGCACCGATGCCGCCATCGCCGCCTTCCACCATCACCCGCGCCGGATCCGGGCCCGGATCCCACTCGTCAAGCTCGTCGCCTCGGCCATCACCATCGGCTCCGGCGGTTCCGGCGGACGCGAGGGACCGACGGCGCAGATCAGCGCCGGCTTCGGCTCGTTCCTCGCCCGTTGGCTCGACCTCGACGCGCGCGACGCGCGCATCGCCGTCGCCGCCGGCATGGGTGCGGGCATCGGTGCCATCTTTCGCGCACCGCTCGGCGGTGCCATCCTCGGCGCCGAGATTCTCTATCGCGACGACGTGGAGTCGGATGCGCTCGTGCCGTCGTTCATCGCCAGCATCGTCGCCTACAGCATCTTCGGCGCGTTCCTAGGCTTCACGCCGATCTTCGGCCAGGCGACCGCCGCGTTCACCGATCCGCGGCAGCTCCTCTACTACGCGCTGATCGGCATCCTGGCGGGGGCCGGGGGACGCGTCTACATCTGGGTCTTCGCCACGGCCACGGCGCGCTTCAAGGCACTCCGCATCTCACCGATGCTGAAGCCCGCGCTGGCCGGTCTCGTGGTCGGCGGCGTGGGAATCGTCGTCCCCGGGGTGCTCGGCACCGGGTACGGCTGGGTCCAGGTGGCAATGGACCGCGACCTGTTGGGCGTGCCGCTGTGGATGATCCTGATCCTTCCCTTCGCCAAAATCCTCGCCACCTCGCTGACCATCGGCTCCGGTGGCTCGGGCGGCATCTTTGGGCCGGGCATGGTCATCGGCGGCCTCCTCGGGGCGAGCCTGTGGCGTATCCTCGACGGGGTGGCGCCGCTGCTCCCCATCTCCCCGGCACCGTTCGTCATCGTGGCGATGATGGCGCTCTTCGGCAGCATCGCCCACGCTCCGCTGGCGGTGATGCTCATGGTCGCCGAGATGACCGGTAACCTGGGGATGCTGGCGCCGGCGATGATCGCCGTCGGTCTCGCCAGCGTGGTGGTCGGTGAGCGCTCGATCTACGCCAGCCAGCTCGGCAATCGCGCCGAGTCGCCGGCCCACCGCTTCCGCTTCGCCGAGCCGCTCCTCGCCGCCGTCCCGGTCGGCGACGCGCTGCGCACGACCCGTTCGGCGTTGCGGGACACCGATGATCCGCGCCGTTGGCGAGCATTGCTGGCGGAGGCCGGCGTCCCCGGGGCCCCAGTGATCGACCGCCACGGGCGCCTCGCCGGCGTCGTCACCGTCGCGCGCCTGAAGGCAGCCGACGAGGACACGCCGACCGCGGACCTACTCGAGCATTGGCCCACGGTGGACGAGCGCGATGGACTCGATGTCGCCCTCGACGCCTTCGCCAACCACCGCGTGGCGTGGCTGCCGGTGGTGCGCGACGAGGCGCTCGTCGGCATCGTGAGCGCCCGCGACGTCATGTCCATCTACCGCCGCGCGCGCGATGCCAACGTCCGCCGCCTGCGCGACCTCTCCGACGGCACGCAGGTCTTCGAGGGCCTGGTCGCCGACGCCTCGCCCCTTGCCGGCCGCGCGGTCTCCGAGATTCGCTGGCCGCGTGACTCGATCCTCATCGCGGTACGCCGCGACGAGGAGCTCATCATGCCGCGCGGGGCCCTGCGCCTCGAGGTCGGCGACCGTGTGGCGCTGCTCGTCTCGCAGGCATCCGCCGCCGAGGCGCGTTCCTTCCTCTCCCCCACCCCGTCGGAGGTGGTGGCGGCCGCCACCAGCTGAAGCCCTAGCGGTCGCGCAACGGCTCGATGATCTCGCGCGCGATGCGCTCGAGGCGGCTCGTGTCGCTGACGCCGCGGACGCTGAAGATGATGTGCTGCGCCCCGGCATCGGCGAGGGCCGCGAAGCGCTCCACCACCTGGGCCGGCTCCTCGGTGTCGAGGTCGACGCGCTGCAGAGTGCTGCGCTCGATCTCGTCGTACGGCCGCCCCAGCGTCTCGCAGTGGTGGCGCAGGACCTCGTACTTGTGGGCGATCTGCTCCGGGCCACCGAACACGTTCGTCGCGTCCGCGTAGCGCGCGACAAGCTTCAGCGTCCGCTGCTCCCCACCGCCGCCGATCATGATCGGGACCCGCGGCCGGCTGAGCGCCTGTGGCGCGTTGAGGAGGCGCGTCGCCGTCACCGTCGAGCCCTCGAAGCGCTCGCCGCTCCCGCGCTCGCCGGACCACATCTCGTTCGCCATGCGCAGGGTGTCCTCGAGCGCCCGGAAGCGCTCGCCGAGGGGCGGCATCGGGAAGCCCAGGCCCGTCGACTCCTCCTCGTTCCATGCCGCGCCGATCCCGAACCAGGCGCGTCCCCCGGACAGGACGTCGAGCGTGGTCGCGGCCTTGATCCAGAGTGCTGGCGCGCGGTAGTGAATCCCGCCCACCATCAGGCCGAGGCGCGCGCGTTCCGTCTGCGCCGCCGCATAGCCGAGCGCCGTGAAGCCCTCCAGCATCGGCTCCTCCGCCCGTCCGACGTTGCGAATCTGAAAGAAGTGATCCATCACCCAGATGGAGTCGAAGCCCACCGCATCCGCGGTGCGCACGACGTTCGAGAAGGTTGGACCGATGGCGGCGTCGCCGCCCGGCCACGTGAACGAGCTGATCTGCAGTCCGAATTTCATCCTGCTCACCACAGCAGCAACCGTGCCGTTCGTTGCGCGTTCAACGAACGTTGGGCGCCGGCTGGCACGACGCGTGCGCACGCCGCCTGAGATGACGTCCGAACGGGCCGAGCCACGTCGCGCCCCGGCCGACCTCGAGGCGATGGCGTGGCTGCTCGACAACAGCATCCCCATCCCGGGCACCGGCCGCCGCATCGGCCTCGATGCGATCATCGGCCTCGTCCCCGGTGTCGGCGATCTCGTCACCAGCGCGGCCGGCCTCTTCGTGATCCTGCGCGCCGCGGGCTATGGCGTCCCGCGCATCACCGTCATCCGAATGCTCCTCAACCTCCTCGTCGACCTCGTCGTGGGGGCCATCCCGTTGCTCGGCGACGCATTCGACCTGTGGTTCAAGTCGAACGAGCGCAACGTTGCCCTCTTCCGGCGCCACGCCGTCGACCGGCGGGCCGGCACCGGCGGCGACTGGACATTCGTCGCCGCGGTCCTCGCCGTTGGCGCGGCGCTTATCGTCGGTGGCATCGCCCTGTCGATCTGGATCGTGGCGCAGCTGGTCGGCTCCTTCGGCTGAGACCGGCTGGCACGCCGGCGTACGGTCAGCGCGAGGCGCAGGCCGATGATCCGGCCTAGCGAGCGCCGCTGCCGGCCGCTGCCGGGCCCTGCATGCCGGGCAGCGTGACCCGGAAGCAGGTGCGTCCCGGCCGTGACTCGACCGTGAGCCGGCCGCCGTGGCGTGCCACGACCTGGTGGGCGATGTGCAGCCCCAGTCCGGTGCCCACGCCCTGCGCCTTCGTCGTCACGAACGGCTCGAAGAGTCGCGGCAGGAGCTCGGCTGGAATGCCGGGGCCATCGTCACAGAGCTCAACCGTCGCGCCGCCTGGCCCTGAGGCCCGCACGGCGATGCTGATCGCCCCCCGCCCCTCCATGGCATCGACCGCGTTGTCGATGATGTTCGTCCAGACCTGGTTCAGCTCGCCGCCATGCGCCTCGATCTGCGGCACGTCGGCCGCGTAGTCCCTGGCGACCGATATGTCGCGCAGCCGATGGCGGAGGATGATGAGCGTGTCCTCGATCCCGTCGCGCAGGTCGATGCGCTGCACGGGCGCCTGGTCGAGGTAGGCGTAGCCCTTCACGGCGCGCACGATCTCGCTCATCCGGTCGGCGGCCATCGCGATCTCGCCCAGCAGCGCGTCGGCGCCGGCGCTGCTCGCCAGCCAGCGTGCGGCGGCATCGACCGGGCCGCCGCGGTACGCGACGAGGGCGGACTCGACCGTCTCGGGCAGCCAGCCCGCCGCCACGAGCGAGGCCGCGGCATCATCGGCGGCAGCGACGCCGAGCGACGCGAGGAGCTCGCGCAACGCGTCGATGCGATCCGCGCGCTCGATCGCATCGACCGGCGCATCCGCGGGGTCCGCGGCCTGTGCCTCCACCAGCCGCGCCAGGCGCGGCGCGTCGGCCGTCGCAAGCGCACGTGCGGCATCGGTCCGTGCCGCGAGCGCCGCGCCGAGCGCATCCGCGCTGCGCCGAATGGCCGCCGCGGGGTTGTTGAGCTCGTGCGCCAGACCGGCGGCGAGCGTCCCGAGCGAGGCCAGCTTCTCGCGTTGGGCCAGCAGCGCCTCGGTGGAGCGGAGGCGCTGGAGGGTGGTGCGCACGATCGCCAGGGAGGCCTGGGGCCGCGTCGCCAGCAGCTCGAGCATCACCGCGCCGGAGAGCCGGAACGCCGTGACCGGCGTGAGGGCACGCGCCGTGGCATTGCGAGGTCGACCCTCGAGCAGCGCCATCTCGCCCTGCACACTGCCCGGGCCGACCTGGGCGAGCGACACCTCGTCGGCACCGGTGCCGCGAACAACCTCGAGCTCGCCGGCGACGATGACGTAGAGCGCGCCGGCAGCCTCGCCCTCGGTGAGCAGCGCCTCGCCGCTCGCGACCTCCACCAGCGCGCCGCGGGCGTGGAGCGCTTCCAGCTCCGCGTCGGGGAGGCCGGCGAACAGCGAGCTCGCGCGCAGCGCGTCCCGCGGATCCAGCGCAGCGGTCACAGGCCGGCCAGGTACTGGTGGACGAACTGCACCGCCATCGACCCCTCGCCCACCGCGCTGGCGATGCGCTTGACAGACCGATGCCGCACGTCACCCGCCGCGAAGACCCCGGGCATGCTCGTCTCGAGCAGGAATGGATCGCGTGCGAGGCCCCACCCCGGCGGCGACCGGCCGTCGACGACGGCGGCGGACCCGGTCAGGAGGAAGCCGCGCTCGTCACGCCCCACGATGCCGGCGAGCCAGTCCGTGCGCGGCTGCTGGCCGATGAACACGAAGAGCGCCATCACCGGCCGCTCCTCCTCGCCGCCCGGCCCGCGCAGCGTCACGGCCTCCAGGTGCCGCTCACCGCGGATCGCCGCCACTTCGCAGCCGAGGTGGACCTCGACGTTGTCGAGCGCGGCGATCTGGTCGACGAGGTACTGGCTCATGGCGGCCAGCGCCCCGCCGCGGACGACGAGGTGCACCCTGGCGGCATAGCGCGCGAGGTGCACAGCCGCCTGGCCGGCCGAGTTGCCGCCGCCGGCGACGGCAACCTCCGCGTCCCGGTACAGGACCGCCTCGGTCGTGGCGGCGCCGTAGTAGATGCCGGCCCCGGCGAGCCGCTCGGCACCATCGAGCGCCAGGGTGCGGTACGCGACGCCGGTCGCGACCACCACCGCCTGGCACGACAGCTCGCCCTCGTCGAGCGCGACGATCCGGTACGGATCCTCGCGTCGCAGGCTGCGCACCGCGGTGGGCATCAGGATCTCGGCGCCCAGCCGGCGTGCCTGCGTCAGCGCGCGTCGCGCGAGGTCCCCGCCCGAGAGGCCCGCCGGGAAGCCGAGGTAGTTCTCGATCCGGCTCGTCGTGCCTGCCTGGCCGCCCGGCGCCTCGTGCTCGATCAGCACCGTCTTGAGGCCCTCGCTGGCGCCGTACACCGCAGACGCCAGGCCGGCTGGCCCGCCGCCGACGATCGCGAGGTCGTAGAACGGCAGGCTGGCGTGCGTCGAGAGGCCGACCCGCTCGCCGATGTCGCGCGGCGCCGGATCGCGGAGCGCCGCGCCGTCCGGCAGCACGACCACCGGCACGGCCGGATCCACGGCCGGGTCACCCAGCGACGCGGCGAGCCGCTGGCCCTCGGGGTCGGTCTCGGGATCGAGCCATGCGTAGGGGATGCCGTTGCGGGTGAGGAAGTCCCGGATGGCATGGCCGCGCGGCGCCCAGCGGCCGGCCAGGAGGCGCAGCCCCTCGAACGCCGGGCGGAACGTCGCGGTCCAGTCGGCAAGCAGGTCGTCGAGGACCGGGAACAGCTTCTCGTCGGGGGGGTCCCAGGGCTTGAGGATGTAGTGATCGAGGCGGACCTCGTTGATGGCGCGGATGGCGACTTCGGTGTCCGCGTAGGCCGTCAGGAGCACGCGCTTCGCGTCCGGCTGCAGCTCGAGGCTGGCGACGAGGAGCTCGATCCCGGTCATCCGCGGCATACGCTGATCGACGAGCATCAGGCCGATGACGTCCCCGCGGACCGTCAGCTGCCGGATCGCCTCGAGGGCCTCCTCCCCGCCGGGTGCCGCCACGATGCGGTAGTCCCGCCCGTAGCGCCCGCGGACGTCGCGCTAGACGGCCCGCAGCACGGCCGGATCATCGTCGACGAGGAGGATCGTGGGGCGCGAACGCGTGGGGGCGACTGCCATTGTCCGGCGAGTGTAGTGCCTGCCCCGCCGAGGGCATGCTCACTGAGGGGTATCGCGCTCAGAGGATGTCGTGCTCGCGCATGTCCATCGCTCGATCCACGCGCAGCGGGTTGCCCTCGGCGTCAGCGACGCCGGTGAGCAGGTCGATCACCAGGCGGCTCGCGGCGGCACCGACCATGATCCCATGGCCGGAGTAGCCCCCGTTGAGGTGGATCCCCATCGGTCCGCGCGACCGGACCGGACCCAGGTACGGACGCCGATCGGGCGTCACCTCGTACTGGCCGGCCTGGATGAACCAATGGAAGGTGGGTGCGCCGTCGTTCCACGCATCGGCCCAGAACGGGGCGACGCGGGCGAGCGCAACGGCCGATGCCGGGTCGAGCAGGCCGAAGGCCCAGTCGTGGGCGATCGGCACCGGGTCCATCGCGGGGCCGACCGGCTCCGCGGGGTCCGTGAAGAGGGCGAGCGCACCGCGCATCGCCGGTCGCCAGTGCGCGGCGGTCTCCTCGTGGATCGTCATCGGCGCGTCGGACGGCACCGCGCCCAGGGTTGGCACGACCAGCTTCTGGCGGCGCGTCGGTCGCACGTCCACCGCCACCCCGGCGAGCGCCGCGACGGTGGCGGTGAAGGGGCCGGTGGCGATGATCGCCGTATCTGTCGCCACCTCCCCGGCGGTCGTGACCACGCCCGCCAGCTGCGACCCGTCGCGCGACAGCCGGAAGCCGGTCACCGCGGTGCCCGGCAGGAACGCGGCGCCGCCCCCCCCGACCGCGTCGGGAATGCCGGCCGCATGCGACGCCGCGGTGGCGTAGCCGATCGCCAGCGCCTTCACGTCCAGCCAGCCGTCGGCGGCGCGGTAGCGGGCACCCCGCACCCCCGGCGCGAGGTACGGGAAGCGGCGGCGCGCCTCATCGCCGTCGAGCAGCTCCACGTCGGTCAGGCCCCACGTCCGCTGCCGCTCGACGAGGCGTCGCGACCGCTCGAGCGTGGCATCGGTGAGGGATGCGAACAGGTAGCCCTGGTGCTTGATGCCGATGTCCCAGCCATCGAGCCCGCTCCGCTCGGCGAACGCATCGAAGAGGCCCACGCCCTCGCGCACCAGCTCGATCTCATCGAGGTTGTCGAACTGCAGCCGGAACGCGCCGGTGGAGACCGGCGTCGTCAGCGTGGCGAGCGCCGGCCGCCGCTCAATGACGAGCACGTTGAGGCCGGCGCGGGCGGCGAAGAACGCCGTCGCGGCGCCCACGATCCCGCCGCCCACGATCACGGCGTCGGCCGTCGCCGGCAGGGCGCCGGCGATCATGGGGCGGAGGCGTGGGGCATCGGTCATGCGCCGAGTCTAGGGCGCCGGCGCAGCGGCACGCGTAGCATGCGGCGCATGCCGGGCCCGCGCATCGCCATCACGCTCTCCGATCCTGCCAGCTCCGCGTCGCCCGCCATGCAGGCGCTCAAGAACGACCGGTACGTGACGGCGCTCGAGCGGGCGCGCGCGACACCCGTCCCACTGCTGAGCGGCATTTCCGGCGCTCACGCCGTGGCAGCGCTCCGCGACGCCGCGGGACTGCTCATCACCGGCGGTGCGGACCTCGACCCGGCGCGCTACCAGGCGCCGCAGGAGCCGCACACCAGCGTGGATCCGGCACGGGACGCGCTCGACGCCGCGGCTTTCGACGCGGCGACCCGTCGCGGGCTGCCGATCCTCGGCATCTGCCGCGGCATGCAGGCGATCAACGTGTTCGCCGGTGGCTCGCTCGTCCAGCACGTGGCCGGGCACGATGCCGCCAGTGGCCAGCCGGTGATGCGGCACCCGATCCGGGTGGCGCCCGACTCCGCCCTGGCTCGGATCCTGGATGCCACGGCGCTCGAGGTGAACAGCTTCCACCACCAGGCGGTGGTGGCGGGCGGCCTCGCCCCCGGCCTGCGTGTCGCGGCCACCGCCGAGCACGACGGTGTCGAGCTCGTCGAAGCGCTGGAGAGCATCGACGATGACCGTTGGCTGGTGGGGATCCAGTGTCATCCGGAGCGGACCGACACATCGCCGCCGGTGACGGAGCAACTGTGGACCGCGTTCGTGGCTGCCTGCGCCGCCGCGGGCGATCCGTCGCGCCGGAGATGACGGACCGCACCGATCGCGCCGACGTCGTCATCGTCGGTGGCGCGATCATGGGCAGCGCCATCGCCGCCTTCCTCGGGGGGCGAGCCGACTTCGACGGGCGAGTGGTGGTCGTCGAGCGCGATCCGTCCTACCGCACCGCCTCCACGACCCTGTCGGCGGCGTCCATCCGCCAGCAGTTCAGCAGCCCGCTCAACATCCGCATCAGCCAGTTCGGGCTCGACGTCATCCGTGACTCGGATCGATACTTCGGCGTCCCGGGCGAGGCGCCGATCGCTCTCGACTTCGTCGAGGGCGGGTACCTCTTCCTGGCGACCGCTGCCGGCCGCACGATCCTGGAGCGCAACCACGCCGTGCAGCGGTCGATGGGCGCGGACGTGGTCCTGCTCGAACCGCATGAGCTGGGGCGGCGCTTCCCCTGGCTGCACGTCGACGACCTCGCCGGCGGCTCCCTCGGGCGGTCCGGGGAGGGATGGTTCGACGCCGCCGCGCTGCTCGGCGCACTTCGGCGCTACGCGCGCTCGCGCGGCGTCGAGTATCGGAGCGGCGAGGTGGTCCGCATCGAGCGCGACGGGCCGGCGATCCGCGGCGTTGGCCTCGCCGATGGGACACGCATTGCTGCCCCGTGGCTGGTGAACGCGGCCGGGCCGTGGGGGGGCGCCGTCGCCGCGCTCGCCGGCATCGAGCTCGACGTCGCGCCGCGCAAGCGATTCGTCTACCACTTCGCCGCCGAGGCACGCATCGAGGCTCCCCTGACGGTTGACCCGAGTGGCTTCTACGTTCGCTCCGATGGCGCGGCCTACCTGTGTGGCTTCTCTCCGCTCGCGGGCGAGCCGGACCCGGTCGCGGACGACCTGCGCGTCGATCGCCGGCCGTTCGAGGAGCGCGTCTGGCCGGCGCTGGCGCACCGGATCCCGGCCTTCGACCAACTTCGCCTGCTCGATGCCTGGGCCGGCCACTACGAAGTCCATGGGCTCGACCATAACGCGGTGCTCGGGCCGCATCCGACGGTGCCGGGCTTCCTGTTCGCGAACGGCTTCAGCGGCCACGGACTGCAGCAGGCGCCGGCGGTCGGGCGCGGGCTGGCCGAGTGGATCGCCACCGGCGGCTACGAGACGCTGGACCTCGCGCCGTTCGGCTTCGAGCGCGTACTGCGCAACGCGCCGCTGCCTGAGCTCAACATCGTCTAGCGCTGCCGCCGCGGCGACGTCATCCCCGGCGGCGGGGTGACGGCGTCCTATGCATGCCGCCATCCTCGCCCCCGCGTCCGACATGTCGCGCGTCACGACCGCGGCGGCAGCCCCACCGCGCCCATCGCCTCGCGATCCGAACGCGACGCCGCCGTCCCCCCACCCGGGAGCCGAACCGATGCCACCGCGGCGAGGACGACGACCACGGCCGTGATCGCGAACGCGATCGCGATCGCCGTGGCGAGCGACAGCGTCCCGTCGGCGGCGAGCGACACCCACGCGCCGCCGACGCCGGTGCCGAACGCGGTGCCGAGGGTGAACGTGAGCTGCAGGGCCGCGGAGGCGGCGCCCTCGCGTCCCGGCTCCGCCGATTCCAGCGTCAGCAGGCTCAGCGTCGTGTAGGCCAGCCCCATCCCGAGGCCGGCGACGGCCCACGCCAGCGCCGCCACCTCGACCCCCAGCGCGGGAACGAGGACGAGGGTCGTGCCGGCAATGCCGGCGGCGATGAGGACGTTGCCGATTCCCACCAGGCCGCGGCGCCAGCCGCGTGGCACGAGCCGCGCCTGCAGCCACGACCCACCGGTCCAGGTGATCGTTGCCGCCGACAGCGCCAGCGCGCCGGCGGCGAGCGTCCCGCCGCGGACGTCGGTGATCGCGAGCGGGATGTAGGCCTCGGCACCGAAGAAGGCAAACGACGTGGCAAAGACGATGAGCGGTACCGCGGCGGCCCCGCGCGCGAGTCGCATCGCCCCCGCGGGAAGGAGCGCGCGCAGCCCGAGCACGGTCAGCCCGATGCCGCCGAGCAGCACCACCGTCTCGACCACCGCGGACCGCATCGTCAGGCCGACGAGCACGAGCAGGCAACCGATGCTGAGCCCGAGCGCCGAGCGGATGCGGCCCTCGCCATCGCCATCGGCATGCTCGGCGGCGCGCAGCACGGTGATCGGGGCACGCGCCAAAAGGGCGAGCCCGAGCACCGGGACGAGCAGCGCGGCGAAGACCCAGCGCCAGCCGACGAGGCTCGTGATGAGCGCCGCCAGTGCCGGGCCCACCAGGCCGGGCACGACCCACGCGCTCGACATGATCGCGAGCATCCGCGGGTGCGCGGCCGCGGGGTACGCCCGCGCCACCACCACGTAGACGACCGCCCCGATCGCTCCCGAGCCGAAGCCCTGGACTGCGCGGGCCACGATGAGCATCGGCATGCTCACCGCGAGCGCCGCCAGCGTGAGACCGAGCGCGAAGAGCGCCACACCGGCCGCGAAGGCGCGTCCCGGCCCGTGACGGTCAGCGTCGCCGCCGGCGACGGTGATGCCCAGGATGTTCGTCAGCCAGAAGGCGCTGAACGCCCAGCCGTACAGTGCCAGCCCGTCGAGCTCGGACGCCGTACGGGGCAGGATCGTCGAGACCGCGAGGCCCTCGAACGCGACGGCGGTGACGAGGCCGACGATGCCGGTCGTCAGGAGGCGACGGTCGCCGCTCCAGACGCCTCCGCCGCTCACGCCTGGGGCGCTCCGCCGAGCAGCAGCGGAGCGCCAAGCTTGGCTTCGTAGCGCGGGCGAAAGCGCTTCGCGTTGTAGAGCGCATCGACGTCGAGGTGGCGTGCGCCGAGCCGCGCGTCGGGCAGCGGCGCATGCCCGTACTTGCCCTCGCGGATGGCGACCATGCGGCCTGTCACGCCATCGGTCAGCAGGTCCATCGCCACGTTGGCGAACGTGATCGCGACCATCTGGTCGAGCGCGTCCGGATCCCCGGAGCGGAGGTCGTAGGTGAGGTCACTGTTGACCGTCTCGATGCCGGTCCGCTGCCGCAGCTCGGTGGCGAGCGCGAACCCGACGTCCGCCTTACGGCGGTGGCCGTAGGCGTCGGCCTCGCCCACCTCCTGCAGTTGGCCGCCGCTCCAGACGGCGCCCTCCGAGGCGATGATGAAGCTGTAGCCGGACGGGTTGAGACGCCGGTCCTCGACCAGCACCTCGGCGAGCGCATCGAGCTCGAAGGGCACCTCGGGGATCACGCAGCGGCCGCTCGTGACGTAAGCGGCGTACCAGGCGCTGTAGCCGGCATTGCGCCCGAAGATCCGGAAGACACCCATGCGCTCGTGGCTGCCGAGCGTCGTGCGCTGCCGGTTGATGAGCTCCTTGGCCCGGGTCACCGCCGTCGAGAAGCCGATGCAGTACTCGGTGCCCCGCACGTCGTTGTCCATCGTCTTGGGGATCGCGACCAGCGGGAAGCCCTCCTTTCCCATCCGCGCGCCGTAGCCGAGCGTGTCGTCGCCGCCGATCGCCACCAGCGCATCGATCCCGAGCCGCTCGAGGTTTCCGAGCACCAGCGGGGTGATGTCGAACTGCTCGTCCCCGGTCGCGAAGCGAGCGGCATCGGTCTCGTTCATCCCCGGCGGAAGCCCGGCACGCGTCATCCGGGCCGGGTTCGTCCGCGAGGTGTGGAGCACGGTGCCCCCGGTGCGGTCGATGGCGCGCGTGGTGCGCCGGTCGAGCGGACGGATGTAGTCCGGCGACGGCGTCCCATCGGCGTCGAACGTGACGTGGGTCAGGCCTTCCCAGCCGCGACGGATGCCGAGCACTTCGTGTCCTGCCTCGGTCGACCGATACACAACGCTCTTGATGACCGAGTTGAGCCCGGGGACGTCTCCGCCGCCGGTGAGCACGCCGATGCGCTGCTTGCCTACCATCCGCCCATTCTGCCGCCTCGCGACGGGATCGGCACCATGGGACAATGCGCGCCATGTGTGGCCGGTTCGCGCAGCCCCGCTCGTCGGACGAGCTGGCGCGCCTCTTCGGCGCCTCGGTGGCCGCACAGCTTCCCGGGGACCGTTTCAACGTTGCCCCGACCGACGAGGTGGCGGCCGTCACCGAACACCACGCCGAGCGCACCGTCGACGCGTTTCGGTGGGGGCTGGTGCCGATCTGGTCGCATGGGCCCGGCACCGGGCCGCTCATGATCAACGCGCGGGCCGAGACGGTCGACACGTCGAGCGCCTACCGCACCTCGTTCCGCCGCTATCGGTGCATCATCCCCGCCGAGGCCTTCTACGAGTGGCGCCGCGAGTTCCCGCCCGGGGCGCGGCGGCCGACGCGATCCGAGCCGTTCGCCATCCGCCGCCTCGACGGCGAGGCCCTCGCCTTCGCCGGCCTGTGGGCAATCTGGCGCGACCCGCAGACCGCCGCGCGCCTCTATTCCTGCACCGTCATCACGACGGTGGCCAATGAGCTGGTGGCGCCGGTCCACGACCGCATGCCGGTCATCCTCGACCGCGGCGACTGGGATGCCTGGCTGGACGAGTCGGCCCCGGTCGAGGATCTGCGCTCCCTCCTTCGTCCCGCCCCGGTCGACGGCCTCGTGCGCTACGCGGTCTCCCTCGCGGTCAGCAACGTGCGCAGCGAGGGTGCCGAGCTGCTCGCCCCGTTGTCGCGCTGGACCGATGGCGTCGCCGCCGACGCCTGACGCTCCCCGCGCCGAGCTGCGGCTCCCCGCCGACGCCCTCGTCCTGCTGATTGGCGTGTCGGGCAGCGGCAAGTCCACGTTCGCGGCGCGCTGCTTCCGCCCGACGCAGGTCCTCTCTTCCGACGAGATGCGGGCGATGGTCGCCGACGA
>JBBRWZ010000013.1:0-39998 GCA_038248895.1 Candidatus Limnocylindria bacterium
GGTCCGCCAGCTCATCGACTGGCAGCGCGAGGTGAGCGACGCGACCGAGTTCGTCGAGGGGCTCAAGCTCGACGTCTTCCAGGACCAGGTGTTCGTCTTCACCCCCAAGGGCGACGTCAAGGACCTGCCCGCCAGCGCCACCCCGCTGGACTTCGCCTACCGGATCCACACCGATGTCGGGCATCGGACCATCGGCGCCAAGGTGAACAACCGGCTCGTCCCGCTCGACTACCGGCTGCGCAACGGCGACATCGTCGAGATCGTGACGACGAAGGCGGCGCACGGGCCGTCGCGCGACTGGCTCAACATCGTCCGCACCTCGCACGCCCGCGAGAAGATCCGCAGCTGGTTCCGTCGCCAGCAGCGTGACGAGAACATCGAGCAGGGGCGCGAGCTGCTCGACCGTGAGCTGCGGCGGCTGGCGCACGAGACGCTCGCATCGGTGTCGATGGAGAAGCTGACCGATATCGCGAGCCAGCTGCGCTACAAGGAGCTCGACGACTTCTACGCCGCCATCGGCTACGGCGTCGTCTCGTCGGCGAGCGTCGTCAGCAAGCTCGACATCCACGACGACGCGGAGATCGCCCTGCCCGAGGTGGCACCGACCGCCGCCGCCCCCTCCACGACCGGCGTGCGGGTCAAGGGCGTCGGCGACCTGCTGGTGCGCTTCGCCAAGTGCTGCTCACCGATCCCCGGCGACGCGATCTCGGGCTACGTGACGCGTGGCAAGGGGGTCACCGTTCACCGCGCCACCTGCCCATCGGTCCTCTCCGAACGCGACATCGAGCGGCTGATCGACGTGGAGTGGGAGAGCGTCGACGCGCAGACGTACCCGATCACTGTCCGCATCGAGTCGAACGATCGCCCCGGCCTGCTCAACGACGTCACCAATGTCGTCGCCGAGTACAAGGTCAACATCATCGCTGCCTCGATCACGGTCGGCGGCAACGGCACGGCGCTCATCACCGCCACGTTCATGGTCACGAGCCTCCAGCAGCTGTCGCGCGTCCTGTCGCGGATCGAGCGGGTGCGCGACGTCACCAGCGTCACCCGCGAGGTTCGCTGAACCAGGCGTTTTCTGTCAGATGTGCGCCCCGCGACCGGTATCCTCAGGTTCGGGCCGATTTCGGTGGCGTAGCGCCCGCCAAATCCCTGAAATCTGCGCCGCCACGCCCTCGATCCATCGCTAACGGTCGTCCCGCGCGAAATCTGAGAGGGAACCGATGCCCGACGGACCGATCACGCTGGCCATCCTCGGCGCCGGCAACCGCGGCCGCCACACGTACGGACGGTACGCGCTGGATCACCCGGCCGGGGCGCGCGTGGTCGCGGTCGCGGACCCCGATGCCACCCGGCGCGCCGCCATGGCGGCGGAGCACGGCGCAGCCGCCCACGCGACATGGCGGGAGCTCCTGGCAGCGCATCGCCCCGACATGGTGGTCGTGGCCACCCCGGACCGTGAGCATGTCGCGCCCACGCTCGCCGCGCTTGCGCTCGACCTGCACGTCCTGCTCGAGAAGCCGATCGCGCCGACCGCACCCGAGCTGAAGGCCGTGCTCGCGGCTGCCGACCGATCCGCCGGCACGGTCACGGTGGCGCACGTGCTGCGCTACACGCCGTTCTTCGCCACCGTGCGCCGCCTCCTCGACGATGGGCGGATCGGCCGGCTGGTGACGATCCACCACGCGGAGAACATCGGCTGGTGGCATTTCGCGCACAGCTTCGTGCGCGGCAACTGGCGATCCGCGTCGCGCGCCGCGCCGATGCTCCTCGCCAAGGCGTGCCACGACCTCGACATCCTGCGCTGGCTCGCCGGCGCGCCCTGCGCCCGCGTGGCGAGCTTCGGCGGCCTCGCCCACTTCCGGCCGGACCAGGCGCCACCCGGATCCGTCGAGCGCTGTACCGATGGCTGCCCGGTCGCCGCCGACTGCCCATTCGAGGCGGTGCGCTTCTACGTCAAGCGCACGGCGCAGACCGATGGCTGGCCGGTGAGCGTCATCACCGACGATCCGAGTCCGGAGGGACGAATCGAGGCGCTGCGCAGCGGCCCGTATGGTCGCTGCGTCTACCGCTGCGACAACGATGTCGTTGATCACCAGACGGCGATCCTCGAGTTCGCGAACGGGGTGCGCGCGACGCTGGCCGTCAACGGGCTGACCGCCGACAACACGCGGACCGTCAAGCTCGTCGGCACGCGCGGGGAGATCCGGGGCCGGCTCGACACCGGGGAGATCGAGCTCCGCGCCTTCTTCCCAGGCGGGGCGCTGCCGCCCGACGGTCCCTGGGACCTTGACGAGCTCGGGCGCGGTGCGCTGCGCGGCGACGAGCGCGAGCTGATCACCGCCGCGCCGCCGACCCAGGACGGCCATGGCGGTGGCGACGCGGCCATGCTCCGCGACGTCCTCGCGCGGGTGCGCGCGCGCCGCGACGGCACTCCGCTGCCGGCCACGCCGGAGCTGACGGACCTGGCCACCAGCGCGGAGAGCCACCTGATGGCATTTGCCGCCGAACGATCGCGCCACGACGGGCGGATGGTGGACCTGGCGGTCGGCAGCAGCAACAGCCCGCGGTAGGGCCTCCATCGGTACACTCGGGCGCATGGCCGACCCGAAGCTGACCGCGCCGCGCGGGACCCGCGACCTGCTGCCGGAGGAGACGGCGCTCTGGAACCACGTGGAGGCAGTCGCGCGGGACCTGTCGCGCCGGTACGCGCTGGAGCGGATCGACATCCCGCTGTTCGAGCGCGTCGAGCTCTACGCCCGGGGGTTGGGCGAGAGCAGCGACGCAGTCGAGAAGGAGATGTTCCGCGTCGGCGGGGCGCGGGGCAGCGACGAGGAGCGCGCCGAATGGGCGCTGCGCCCGGAGCCGACGGCCGGCATCGCACGCGCCTTTGTCGAGCACGGCATGCACGTGCGACCCGGGCCGCTGCGGCTGACCACCAGCGGACCGATGTTCCGCTACGACCGACCCCAGGCCGGCCGCTACCGGCAGTTCGCGCAGTGGGACGTGGAGGTGATCGGCGACCCGGGGCCTGCGGTTGACGCGGAGCTCGTCGAGTTCGCGCAGCGCTTCTACGCCGAGGTCGGCGTCGGGGCGGTGACGACCCGGCTCAACTCGATCGGCGACACCGCCTGCCGGCCCGCCTACCGTGATGCCCTCGTCGCGTACTTCGGCGCGCATGAGTCGCGCCTGACCGATGACTCGCGGCGGCGGCTGCACGTCAACCCGCTGCGCGTCCTCGACGACAAGCACCTCGATCCGGAGCTCGCCGCCGGCGCGCCACGCAGCGTGGACCACCTGTGCGACGCCTGCCGCGAGCACTTCGCCGCCGTCACGCACCTGCTCGACGCGATGGGCTGCTCCTACGAGGTCGATCATCGCCTCGTGCGCGGGCTCGACTACTACACGCGGACGAGCTTCGAGTTCTTCCCGCTGGACCGCGGTGGACAGCAGGATGCGCTCGGTGGCGGCGGCCGCTACGACGGCCTGGTCGAGCTGCTGGGCGGACGCCCGACGCCGGGGATCGGCTTCGGCATCGGTCTCGACCGCACCGTCAGCGCGCTGCGGGCGGCCGATGGTGCGCCACCGCCGATGCCGGCACTCGTGGCCGTCGTCGGCGCCACCGATGACCTCGCGCATCGCCTGGTCGTGGCGGGCGTGCTCCGCGATGGCGGGATTGCGGTGCGCCCCGACGGGTCGACGCGACGACTCGGGAAGCAGCTCGAATCGGCCGTGAAGGCCGGGGCGCGGTGGGCCGTCATCGTCGGTGATGGCGAGTCCATCGCGCTGAAGGACCTCGACAGCGGCGAGCAGCGCGACGCCATCGCGCCGCTGGCGGTGCGCGACGCCATCGGTTGACCGTGCGTCGAGCTGAGCGGCGTCTCGCGGCTCAGGTTGGCGCCGCCGGGCGGAGGACGAGCGCGGCGATCCCGACTGCGAGTGACGCCAGCCCGGCGCCGAAGATGGCCACGCCGACCCAGCCGGCCGGCACCGCCACCCCGTCCAGGAGCGCCGGCAGCACGATATAGCCCCACACCACCGTCCACGTCGCGCCGAACGTGGCGAAGAGGAGGCCGAGCTGCGCCCAGCGGCCGTCCCCGCGGTAATGCAGCGCCAGGAGCGAGAAGCCACCGAGCAGCAGCGCCAGGAACGGCACCACGACGAGGAACACGGTGCTCAGCAGGCCGAAGAGCACGCCGGCATCGGCCGCCACAAGCGCACCGTGCCACGTGCCCGGCTCGGGGATCGCGCCGAGGCGACCGAGGAGAGACGCGATCACGAGGGCGCCGCCGACGGCCGTGGTAATGATGAAGGCGAGCAGCAGCGGGTGCATGGGGCGCGTCGATGATACGCAACGGCGATCCGCTACCATGGCCCACCCATGTCCACCGACGCCCGCCCGACGACGCTGCGCAGCCATACCTGCGGCGCCCTGCGCGCATCGGACGTCGGGACGCGGGTCACGCTTGCGGGGTGGGTCCACCGCCGCCGCGACCACGGGCATCTCACCTTCTTCGACCTGCGCGATCGGGCCGGCATCACGCAGGTCGTGACGAGCTCCGACGACGTGCCCGAGGCGCATGGCTCTGGAGCCGCCGCGCGCAACGAGTGGGTGCTCCAGGTGGAGGGCGTCGTTCGCGAGCGTCCGCAGGGCACAGCCAATAGCGACCTCCCGACCGGTGGGATCGAGGTGGCCGTGGACCGGCTGCGGGTCCTCAACCAGAGCAAGGTGCCGCCGTTCTACATCAACGAGGAGCAGCCCGGTCTCGACGAGTCGCTGCGCCTGAAGCATCGGTATCTCGATCTCCGGCGCCCGCCCATGCAGCAGCGGATACTCATGCGTGCGCGGCTCGCATCGGCGATCCGACATGCGCTCGAGGACGAGGGGTTCGTGGAGATCGAGACGCCCACGCTCATCCGCAGCACGCCGGAGGGTGCGCGCGACTTCGTGGTGCCGTCGCGCCTCCGGCCCGGTGAGTTCTACGCACTGCCGCAGTCGCCACAGCAGCTCAAGCAGCTGCTCATGGTCGCCGGCTACGACCGCTACTACCAGCTCGCCCATGCGTACCGCGACGAGGACATGCGCGGCGACCGGCAGCCGGAGCACACGCAGGTCGACATCGAGATGAGCTTCGTCACCGAGGAGGACGTCATCTCGACCGTCGAGCGGGTCGTGACCCGCGTCGCGAAGGAGGTGCTGCCGGAGCGGCCCCTCCTCGCCGAGCCGTTCCCGCGGCTGACCTACGCGGAGGCGATGGACCGATACGGATCGGACAAGCCGGACATTCGCTTCGGCATGGAGCTCGTCGACCTGACCGATCTCGTCCGCGACGTCGACTTTCGCGTCTTCAGCGAGCCGATCGCGGCCGGCGGCGCTGTCTTCGGTATCCGCGCGCCCGGCTGTGGCGACTACTCGCGGAAGCAGCTCGACGAGCTCATCGACCTGGCCAAGCGCCATGGCGCGCGCGGGTTGGTTCACCTTGCGGCCGAGGACAGCGGTGCGCTGCGTGGGCCGGCCACCAAGTTCGTGGCGGGGCACGAGGCGGCGCTGCGCGGCGCCCTCGGCGCGGAGGCCGGCGACCTGCTGCTCATCGTCGCCGACGCCGACCGGATGCATGCGGCCGAGGCGCTCGGGCACGTTCGGCTCGCAATGGGGGAGCGGCTCGGACTGCGACAACCCGGCGTGCTCGGCTACGTCTGGGTTCACCGCTTTCCGATGTACGCGTGGGACGACGAGGGGCAGCGCTGGGATGCGACGCACAACCCGTTCAGCGCCCCCGTCCCGGAGGACATTCCGCTGCTCGACAGCGACCCTGGCGCCGCGCGCGCGCAGCAGTACGACCTGGCGCTCAACGGCTGGGAGTCGGGCGGCGGCTCGATCCGCATCCACGAACGCGCCATGCTCGAGCGCTCGTTCGCGCTGATGGGGCACACGGTGGAAGGCATGCGCGACGAGTTCGGTGCGCTCCTCGACGCGCTGGAATATGGCGCGCCGCCTCACGGCGGGATCGCCATCGGCCTCGATCGCTGGGCCGCGCTATTCGCGGAGGTGGATAACATCCGCGAGGTGATGGCGTTCCCCAAGACGCAGTCGGGGAGCGACCTGATGATGGGCGCCCCGTCGCCGATCGCGCAGAAGCAGCTTGACGAGCTTCAGCTCCGGGTCATCGACGACGCGCCGGACCGCGGGCGTGGCTAGGTGGTGCGTGGCAGCACCGCGCAGTGGCGCGCCGCCGACGCCACTCTGTCGATCGTGGTAAACCGGTAGCAGAATCCTCGCGGGGCGCTGCTGCTGGCCGGGCACGGCCTCGCCCGCGTGCATCAACGGTTCGGCGGCGCCTTCGGGGCCGTCACGTCACCTTACGTGGGAGACACGCATGTCAGATTCCATTTCGGCTGGGTCGCGTACCGGCCATCCCGCAGCGCGCTTGCTGGCCCTGGTCGCCGGCGCCGCGCTCGTCATCGGTGCCGTCGCCCCGGCGGCCGCAGCCCGGCCGACGTCGGCGGGCGTGGCCCAGCACGTGACGCTCCAGCGCGCGGGCACCGCGCACTTCGCCAGGGGAGGACGGGCGGCGTCCGATCCCGGCGGCACCTTCGAGGACGAGTTCCGGCCCGACCCCGACGGAGCGGGCGAAGACCCGCAGATCTCCGGCAATCGGTCCGCCGCTCATGTCCCATCCAAGAACGTCCCACGTCCGCCGACGACGCCGGTCCAGAATGCGGCGACCGGATTCGAAGGCCTGAATCACTTCGATAATCGGTATGCCGGGACTGGCAGATACGTGAACACGCAATTCAGCCTCGAGCCACCCGATCAGGCGCTGTGCGTCGGGAACGGCGCGATCTTGGAGTCGGTGAATACGGTGCTCCGGGTGCGGACGAAGGCGGGCGGGAATGTGACCGCCGCAATTCCGCTCACCCAATTCCTCGGCCTGCAGCCAGAGATCAACCGCACGACCGGCGCGTACGGCGACTTCCTGAGCGACCCCAAGTGCTACTTCGACGTCCAGACTGGCGCGTGGTTCCTCACCGTGCTGCAGCTCGACGTCGATTCCGCCACGGGCAACTTCACGGGCCGCTCGCACGTGTACCTCGCCGTGAGCCAGACCAACAATCCGGCCGGCGACTACAACATCTTCGTGTTCGACACGACGAATGATTGCAATGTCGAGACGCCGACCCACCTGAGCTGCCCGTGCTTGGGGGATCAGCCGCTGATCGGCGCAGACGCGAACGGCTTCTACATCACCACCAACGAGTTCCCGATCTTCGGACCGGGCTTCAACGGTACGAATATCTACGCGATGTCGAAGGCGCAGCTGGCCGCGGGGAGCCTGCCGCCCGTCGCCTCCTTCTTCGAGCCGGACCTGGCGGAGGGCTATGCCTATTCGGTCCAGCCGGCGACCACCCCGCCGGGGGCGGACTACGCCACGGAGAACAACGGGACCGAGTACATGCTCTCGGCCCTCGACTTCAACGGCACGACCGACAATCGCATCGCGGTCTGGGCGCTGGCCAACACCGCCTCGCTCAACACGGCGACGCCCGAACTCACCCTCACCAACACCGTCATCGCCAGCGAGCGGTACGGTCAGCCGCCCGCGGTCGAGCAGAAGGATGGTCCGACGCCGCTGCTTGACCTGTTGAAGAGCCCGATCTCGGTGCAGATCGGTCTCGTCGGTAAGACGGCGCGGGAGCACCTCAACCTGCTCAACTCGAACGACGACCGCATGAACCAGACGGTGTACGTGGACGGGCAGATCTGGGGCGCCCTCAACACGGCGGTCAAGGGATCGAACGGGCCCACGCGGACCGGGATCGCCTACTTCATCGTCAACGCCAACGCGGCGACGATGGCGAGCCAGGGCTACGTGGCGGTGGACACGAACAGCGTCATGTTCCCGGCCGTGGCGGCGAATGCCGCGGGGGCTGGCCTCATGAGCTTCACGCTCGCGGGGCCGACCCGGTACCCAAGTGCCGCATATGTGCTGCTCGATCCGAGCGGCCACGGGGACGTGCAGGTGGCCAAGGCCGGAGTCGGTCCCGCTGATGGCTTCACCGGGTACGGGAGCTTTGGCGGCGACGGCATCGAGCGCTGGGGCGACTATGGGGCCGCCGTGAGCGACGAGGCGGGGACCATCTGGTTCGCTGCCGAGTCGATCAACCAGGCGTGCACCTTCAATGAGTTCCTCAACGGCGGGTTCACCTGCGGTGATACGCGCTCCATCCTCGCCAACTGGGGCACGTGGATCGGCGGCGTCACGCCGTAACCCGATCCGTTCTTTTCGGCACCACTCGCTGATGGGTCGCCTCCTCGGTGGAGGCGGCCCATCGCCGTGCCCCGCGGCAATGAGGCCAGACCCCGGGTCGTGGTGAAGCGGTGCGACGATCCCTGTACGGCTGGGCTGGCTGACCCTGTCCGTTCGATATATCGCCCATCTTCAGCGGGAGTTGGCTGGCGCGCCACGCATGACCGATATATCGAACACCGCGATGCGGGAACGCGGCGGTTCGGTCCGGCTCACGCTCACAACTCACCGATTTATCGAACGAACCGCACGCCCCACGGCGCACGCGCCGGATCCGTTCGATACATCGAATGGGCCACTCCCGACCTGGATCGCCAGCGTCGCGCCGCCCGGCCATCGGCCAAGCGTACGAGCATCGCCGGTCTTCCTATAATCGTTGGCGATGGCCATCTATCTCGACCACGCGGCGACCTCGCCGCTGCGACCCGCCGTGCTCGAGGCGATGCTTCCGTACTTCGCCACGCATGCCGGCAACCCGTCGAGCCTCCACGCCTCCGGTCGCCGCGCCCGGCAGGGAGTTGACGAGGCGCGCGAGCGGGTCGCGGCGAGCATCGGCGCACGACCACGCGAGATCGTCTTCACAGCCGGTGGCACGGAGGCGGACAACCTCGCGGTCAAGGGCGTCGCCTGGGCCGCCAGCCCGCGTGGGCGGCACCTCATCGTCAGCGCCGTTGAGCACAGGGCGGTGCTGAACGCCGTCGCGGTGCTCGAGCGCAGTGGCTTCGAGGTCACCACCGTGGGCGTCGACCGCCACGGCCGCGTCGACCCCGCCGAGGTCTCCGCGGCACTGACCGATCGGACCACGCTCGTCAGCATCATGGCCGCCAACAACGAGGTGGGGACGCTCCAGCCGATCGCCGAGATCGGCGCGCTCGTCCGCGACCATCCGGCATGCTTCCACGTCGATGCGGTGCAGTGGGCGGCGCACCTTGCCGTCGACGTCGATGCCTGGCAGGCGGACCTGGTGAGCCTCTCGGCGCACAAGCTCGGTGGTCCGCAGGGCGTGGGCGCGCTGTTCGTGCGACGCGGCACGCAGCTGCTGCCCCAGCTCCAGGGCGGGTCGCAGGAGCGGCAGCGGCGCGCAGGCACGGAGAACGTCGCCGGCATCGTCGGCATGGCGGCGGCCTTCGATGCGGTGCACGGGGAAGCAGCCACGCGCGAGCCGGAGCGCGCTCGCCTGGCGACCATCGTCGATGAGGCGTGGGCCGGCCTGCTGGCGATCGACGGCATCGAACGTACCGGGCACCCCGAGGCACGGCTGCCGAACAACGTGAGCGCCGTGGTCGACGGCGTCGAGGGGGGCGACCTCGTCGCCGCGCTCGATCTCGAGGGCATCGAGGTCTCCACCGGCAGCGCCTGCACCTCGGGCAGCACCGAGCCGAGCCACGTCCTGCTGGCGATGGGCATCGATCCACATCGCGCGCACGGGTCGCTGCGGATCACGCTGGGTCCCGAGAGCGGAGCGCGCGATGTCGCGACCATGCTCGACGTCCTCGGGCGCGTCGTGGCGCGGCTGCGGGGTCACGGCGTCCGCGCCGTGGCGGCCGGTCCCGCGTGATGGGACGCATCGTGGCCGCCATGAGCGGCGGCGTCGATTCTAGCGTCACCGCCGCGCTGCTCGCGGCGGAAGAGCGCGATGGGGGCGACGAGGTGGTGGGCGTCTGGATGCGCCTCGCCCCCGACGAGGGCGAAGGCTGGGAGCTGCGGCGGTCGTGCTGCTCACCGGACGCCGCCGACGACGCGCGCCGCGTGGCGCAGCTGGCCGGCATCCCGTTCTTCGTCCTCAACCTCGAGCGGGAGTTCGGGACGCAGGTCATCGACGCCTTCGTCGACGGCTACCTCGACGGCGCGACCCCGAACCCGTGCCAGGCGTGCAACCAGTACATCAAGTTCGATGTGCTGCTCCAGCGCGGCCTCGCGGCATACGGCGCGGATGCGGTGGCAACCGGGCACTACGCGCGGATCGCCACCGGACCAGACGGCATCCATCGACTGCTGCGCGCACGTGACGAGACCAAGGACCAGACTTACTTCCTCTGGACCCTGACCCAGGCCCAGTTGGCGGCGACCCGCTTTCCGCTGGGCGAGCTGACGAAGCCGGAGGTCCGTGCCCTGGCCGCCAGGCTCGCCCTGCCGACCGCCGACAAGCCGGAGAGCCAGGAGATCTGCTTCGTCCCGCTCGGCAACTACCGCGACCTGCTGGCCGAGCGGCGTGGCTACGCCGGCGATCCGGGACCGATCATCGACGGCACCGGAGCACGCCTCGGCACGCACACCGGCTACGCCCACTACACCGTGGGGCAGCGCCACGGGCTCGGCATCGCCGCCGGTGAGCCGGTCTACGTCCGCGAGGTCCGCCCCGCCAGCAACACCATCGTGGTGGGGCGTCGCGACGAGGTTGCGAGCTCCGCGTTCACCGCCTCCGGCCGGCACTTCATCGGCGGTGACCCGCCGGCAGAGCGCTTCCGGGCCGAGGTGAGGATTCGCCATCGCGGCGGCATGGTGCCGGCCGAGGTGACGCTCGTCGGCGACGATCGGTTCACCGTCGAGACCGATGCGCCGGTGTGGGCGCCCGCACCGGGCCAGGCGGCCGTTCTCTACGCGGGAGACGAGGTGCTCGGCGGCGGCAGGATCGTTTCGCAGGCCGCATGACGCCATGGCTGCTGCTCAGCGTCCTCGTCGCGCTCGGCAACCTCTGCTTCTTCATCCTCATCCGCGGCCGCTGGGGTGCGCTCTCGCCATTCCTCGGCGTGGCGAGCCTGGTGGGCACCATCGCCGGTAACGCGGTCGGGGATCGGACCGGGCTGGCGCTGCTGCGCGTCGGCGACTTCGCCGTGGTGGCAGCGTCCATCTGTGCGCAGCTGGCGATGCTCGCCGTTGTGCTGCTGTCCGCGATGGGACCGCAGCCGAACGTCCCGGACGACGAGTGAGCTGCGCGATACTGGCGCCGCCGGTCGGCGCTGCGCCGGCCGCGGCTACGGAGGTGCCACCGTGGATCTGGTGACGGCTGTTTTCAACGTGGGGGTCGGGATCGGCGTGCTGCTGGTCGGCGGCGCGCTCGTCTACCTCGCCGTCCAGACGGCCCCGCTGCTGCACGAGTCCCGTGCGCTCGCCGCCGACGCGCGGCGGCTGACGCGCCTGGCCGAGGAGGAGGCGCGACCGATCCTCGCCCACTCGCGCGAGCTCGCCGCCAACGCCGAGGTCCTCTCCGAAGACGTCGCGGTCAAGCTCGATCGGCTCAACGACCTGATGAACGCGCTGCAGCACACGCTCGAAACGGTGACCGTGACCGCCGCGCCGGGACGGGTGGCCATCGGGTCGGTAGAATCGGTCCACCCACGCGAGGATGACTACACCCCATGAAGAATGATTCCGGATTCGGCAGCTTCCTTGCCGGCGTCGTCATCGGCGGACTCGTCGGAGCAGCCATCGGGCTGGTCGTGGCACCGCAGACCGGCGAGCAGCTGCGAGACCAGGTCGGTGAGTTCGTCGATGCCCGGCGTTCCGCCTTCGGCGATGCCGTGAGCGAGGGCAAGGCAGCGGCCGAGCAGGCGCGCGCGGAGATGCTGGCTGAGTACGAGGTCGAGGCCGGCGCCGCCACCGAGGGCGATGTCTCGTAACCGGTAGGAACAGCGGCCACCGGGTCGCCATCAACGAAGCTGCGTCGAGAGCCGGTGGGTATGCCGGCTCTCGTCGTGTGGAGAGCCACGTCATGGAGCAGATGAGCGCGGGCGAGATCCGCGAGCGATATCAGCGCTTCTTCGAGGCGCGGGGCCATACCCGCGTTCCGTCGGCGCCGCTGCTCGCCCGCGACGACCCGACGCTCCTCTTCGTCAACTCGGGGATGGCCCCGTTCAAGCGGGTCCTCACCGGCGAGGAGCAGCGCGACTACACGCGGGCCGTCGACGCGCAGCTCTGCCTGCGGGTGCAGGGCAAGCACAACGACTTCGAGGAGGTGGGCCGCACCCCGCGCCACCACACGCTCTTCGAGATGCTCGGCAACTGGAGCTTCGGCGACTACTTCAAGCGCGACGCCATCCACTGGGCATGGGAGTTCCTGACCGAGGATCTCGCCATCCCCGCCGACCGCCTGGCGGCGACCGTCTACACCGATGACGACGACGCGCACCGCGTCTGGAAGGACGAGATCGGCCTGCCGGCGGAGCGACTCGTTCGGTGGGGTGACCTCGCCCTTGGCGACGAGAAGAACTTCTGGCGGATGGGCGAGATCGGGCCATGCGGACCGTGCAGCGAGATCCACTACGACCGCGGCGCCGAGCTTTCCGAGGGCCCGGAGTGCGTGCCGGATCACTCCGAGCATTGCCCGCGCTGGCTCGAAGTCTGGAACCTCGTCTTCATGGAGTTCGACCGCGCCGCCGACGGGACGCTGACGCCGCTCCCGTTCCGCAGCGTCGACACCGGCATGGGCCTCGAGCGCCTGGCGAGCGTCATCCAGGGCGTCGACTCGAACTACCGGACCGATCTCTTCGGGCCGATCATCGAGCGCCTCGCGGAGTTCATCGGCCACGACCCGGAGACGGTGGAGGGGGAGCGGTTCAGCTATCAGGTCGTGGCCGATCACTCGCGGGCGATGACGTTCCTCATCGCCGAGGGCGTGCGGCCGGCCAACGACGGGGCGGGCTACGTCCTGCGCCGCATCATGCGCCGCGCGGTGCGCCACGGCCGCCTGATGGGCATCGGTCAGCCGTTCCTGCGCCAGACGTGCGACGTGGTCATCGAGCTCATGGGCGACGCGTACCCCGCGCTGCGCCAGGAGCGCGAGCGGATCCTGCACGAGGTCGAGGCCGAGGAGGCGAAGTTCGCGCGGACCCTCGAATCGGGCAGCGCGCGACTGGCCCAGCTCGTCGCCGCGGGCGGTGTCATCTCCGGCGAGGACGCGTTCCGCCTGCACGACACGTTCGGCTTCCCCATCGACCTGACGGTGGAGATGGCCGCCGAGTCGAACGTGACCGTCGACCGGGCCGGCTTCGACGCGGCAATGTCCGAGCAGCGGCAGCGGTCGCGGGGACCGGCGCGCGCCGGACTCGCGGTGCCCGACGTCGTGCGCGAGCTGGCCAGCGAGTTCATCGGCTACCCGAATGAGACCGATGCGGACGAGCTCACGGTCCTCGGGGTCGAGGCAACCGACGATGGCCGCACGCTGCTCGTCCTCGACCGCACCCCGTTCTACGCGGAGGGCGGGGGACAGATCGGCGATCGCGGCGCGGTGGTGGGCGCCGGCGGCCGGCTGGCGGTCGACGACACGCAGCGCATCGGCGAGGCGATCGTGCACCTCGGCACCCTCGACGGCGCGATGGCGGTCGGCGACCACGTCGTGGCCCACGTGGACGTGGAGCGGCGCCTCGGCGCGGCGCGCAACCACACGGCGACGCACCTCCTCCACCGTGCCCTGCGCGACGTCCTCGGCGACCAGGCGAAACAGGCCGGCTCGTACGTCGCGCCCGATGGGCTGCGCTTCGACTTTCCGGCCGAGTCGCCGACGCCGCGCGCCCAGCTGCGGGAGGTGGAGCGCCGCGCGAACGAGCAGATTCTGCGCAATGCAGCGGTTCGGCCGGAATGGATGAGCATGGACGAGGCGAAGGCCGACGGCGCCGACATGTTCTTCGGCGAGAAGTACGTGCCCGAATCGGTCCGTGTCGTCGCGGTGGACGGTTACAGCCGCGAGCTGTGTGGCGGGACGCACGTGGCCGCAACGGGCCAGATCGGACAGCTGGTGATCACCGGCGAGTCGAGCATCGGCGCCGGGCTGCGCCGAATCGAGGCGGTGACCGGTTCCGCGGCCGCCGACCTGGTCGCCATCCGGCTCGAGGCGCTGCACGCCACGGCGCAGCTGCTGGGCGAGCGTGATGAAGCCGTGCCGCAGCGCGTCGAGACGCTCCTCGCCCGGCTGCGCGACGCGGAGCGTGCGTCGAAGGCACCGCGGGCTGCGGCGCCGCGGCTCGATGCCGCGGCAGCCCTGGCCGAGGCACGCGAGGCAGGCAGCGCGAAGGTGGTCGTGGCGACGTATCCCGACGCCGATGCCGGCGCACTGCGCGGCCTCGTCGATGACCTGCGCGGCATGGCGGGGCGCTTCGTCGCGGTCGTGGGTGGGGCGGCGGAGGGACAGCCCACGGTGATCGTCGCGGCCAGTCGGGATCTCGCCGCCGAGGGCTTCGATGCGGTGCAGATCATCCGCGCCATCGGTCCGCTGCTCGGCGGCGGTGGCGGTGGTCGCCCAGACCTGGCGCAGGCCGGCGGGAAGGACGCTTCGCGCCTCGATGAGGCGCTGCGAGAGGCGGGCCGGCTGGCGCTCGAGACGCTCGCTCGCCTTGAAGACGGCTGAGGACGGCGGCCACGGAGGAGGAGCGCCGGTGCAGGACCTGATTGGTCGGATGTCGGATCGCGTCCGCGGCGCGAGCGCCATGGGTGCGCTGCGCCGGGCTGGCCGCCGCGACCGCGGACTGGCGATCACCGCGCTCGACATCGGAACCGAGTACGCGAAGGCGCTGGTGGTGACCGCCGAGCAGCAGGATGACGGCTCGCTGGCGGCGCGGGTCCGCGGCTCCGGTCGCCGGCGTCAAGGACTGGCGCACATGCAGTCGGGAACGGTGAGCGATATCGACGCGGTGGTGGCGAACTGTGCCGCTGCCCTCGGCGACGCGGCCGCCGCCGCGGGCCGCCGCCCGGCACCGACGGTGATCGGCATCGCCGGCGAGCTCGTGAAGGGTGCGACGGCGATCGTCGCCACGCACCGCGATGCACCGCGCAGCCCGCTCGACGACGAGGAGCTGCTGCGGATCGTCGAGCATGCCCAGGAGCAGGCGCTCGCCGAGGCGGAGGCGCAGATCTCGTGGGAGGCGGGCGTTGCGCGGCTGGACGTGCGCCTCGTGCATGCCGCAATCACCGAGATCAAGATCGACGGCTACGCGGTGACGAACCCCATCGGCTTCACCGGCGCGCAGGTCGAGCTCTCCCTCTTCAACGCGTTCGCACCGATGGTCCACCTCGGCGCCCTCCAGTCGGTGGCGACCGCGCTGAAGCTGGAGCTGCTAGGCGTCATCGCCGAGCCGTACGCGGTCGCGACCTGCCTCGACCCCGGCGAGCTCGGTGACGCCGGCGCGGTCTTCGTCGATGTCGGCGGCGGCACCACCGACGTGGCCCTCGTCCGCAAGGGCGGCGTGGCAGGCACGAAGATGCTGGCCCTCGGCGGTCGGGCCTTCACGAAGGGGCTGGTGGACCGCTTCGATATCGGCTTCGACGGGGCGGAGGCGGCCAAGGTCGCCATCGGTGGCGACGCGGCGCTGCCTGCCGGCCTCGATCGTACCGCGGTGGCCGCTGCGCTGGAGGAGGACGCCGAGGTCTGGCGGCGCGGCGTGGCGCTCATGATCGACGATCTCGCTGCGGGCGAGCTGCTGCCCGGGCGGGTCTATCTCTGCGGCGGCGGGGCACGTCTGCCGCAGGTCGTCGCTGCGCTCGGCGACGACGGCTGGTGGCGCGACCTGCCGTTTGCGCGTCGTCCATCAGTCCGGTCGTTGGGCCCCACCGACGTCGCCGGCATCGCCGACGGGACCGGCGCGCTGACCAGCGAGCAGGACGTCACCCCGCTCGCGCTGGCGCACCAGGCCCTCATCCTCGATATCCAGGCGTCGGCGCCGGAACGAGCCATGCGTCGCGCCGTGCGGAGCCTCGACCTGTGAGCGAGCCGGCGGTCATCTATCTCGAGACCGATGACGAAGTCACCACCGTCGTGCGTCGCCTGCGTGATGTGGAAGCGGGGCGGGTCATCCTGGTCGCTCCCGGCCGTACCCGGGCCACGACCTCAACGATGACGCTGCGCCTCCTGGCCGGGGTGGCTCGCGACGCGGGTCTGGAGCTCGTCCTGGTGGCGGATGCCGCGGCGCGCTCGCTGGCCGCCGACGCGGGCATCGCGGCGGCCGCGTCGATCGCGGATGCGCGCGCCCTGCGGGACATCGCGGTCGACCCGACGCCAGCCGAGCGGCACGGGGCGCGCATCGCGGTGGCGCGGGGAGCCTGGCGTGACGCCCCGCCGCCACCCTCCGAGCGCGGCCGGTCTGTGGCCGGTGACGCGTCACTGGCGGAGACGCGTGCCGTGCCCGTGGCACCGCCCCCACCCGCCCAACGCCGAACGGCACCACGCCGCACGGCACCCCGCGGCCGGCCATCTGCGGCACGGTCGGCGCGAAGTACTGTCCCCGCCGCGGCGCTCGGCGCGATCGTGCTCCTCCTCGTCGGCGCGGTTGCGGCCGCGGCCGTCGTGCTGCCGGCGGCGACGATCCACCTCACCCCGGCCACGCAGCCGCTCGGCCCGCTCGCCTACGAGCTGACGGACGCCGACGGGCTCACCGTGCACGAGGAGAGCGGCCAGCGGACGTCGTCCGCGAGCGGCACCGCCACTGGCACGCACGCCATCCGGACGCGCGCCACCGGCACGGTTCGGCTCCAGAACTGGAACACCGTCACCGTCGAGGTCGGTGATGGAACCGAGGTGGCCGCCGGGGAGGTCGTCTTCACCACCGATGCGCGCGTCATCGTCCCGGCTGGCGGCCTGACGGCGGACGGCACCATCGCCGCAGGGTCGATCGACGTGCCCGTGACGGCGGCGGCACCGGGGAGCGCCGGCAACGTCGGCGCGGAGACGATTGCGACGATGCTCACCGAGCCGACCGCCTCGCGCCTGCGCGGCTTTCCCAACTCGAAGCTGCGCGTCGTCATCAACCCCGACGCCACGAGCGGGGGAACGGCCGATGATCTCCCCGTGGTCCAGCAGGCGGACGTGGATGCCCTCATCGCGGCGTTCCAGGCCGAGCTGGACACCGCGATCAGCGGCGCGATGCCGGACGATGACGCGCGCATCTACCTCGCCGGTGCCGCGGACGACGCGGGCGTCGAGACCGATGTGCCGCCGGACCTGGTCGGCCGCGAGGGGACCGATGCCTTCGACCTCAGCGCCACGCTGCACTGGACGGTGCGCTGGCTTGATCGTGGCGAGGTGGAGGAGCTGGCTCGCGAGCGCCTGGCGCGGGACGAGGGAGCCGTCGCCACCGACCGCGAGCTGCTGCCCGACTCGGTGGCGGTGAGCGCCGACCCTCCGACGCGGGTGGGTGGCGGCGTCCGTCTGCCGGTCCATGTCACGGCCGCCACCACGCCCATCCTGAGCGCGGCCGAGATCGTCGACCAGGTCGGTGGGCTCACCGCCGCGGAGGCCGAGGCGGCGCTCTCGTCCATCGGTCCCGCCACGGTCGACCTCTGGCCGGGATGGGTCGACCGCGTCACCGACATGAGCTGGCGCGTCCAGGTCGAGATCGATCCGGTCGCCGTCCCCGAGTCTTCTGGCACGCCGGCAGCGGCGCCCTCGTGACGCGCCTCATCGGCATCGATCACGGGTCGCGACGCATCGGTCTCGCCGTGGGCGACACGGAAACGGGGATAGCCTTCGGGCGTGCCGCCGTGCTCCGCACGAACGAGCGCGACGACCTCGTGGCGATCGCGACGCTGGCAGGGGACGAGGCGGTGGATCGGTTCGTCATCGGTCTGCCCCTGCTGGAGGACGGTCGCGAGGGCGCGCAGGCCGGTGCGGCGCGCCGCTTCGCCGCCCGGCTCGCGCAGCAGAGCGCGCTGCCGGTGGACCTCGTCGACGAGCGCTACTCGAGCTGGCAGGCGCGCACGGACCTCATCACCGCCGGCCGCCGGGCGCGGCGGGCCAGCGGGGAGCTCGACTCCGCCGCGGCGCGCGTGATCCTGCAACAATATCTCGACGACCTGGCCGATCGGGGGCGAGCCGGGGCCGACCCACCGCCCACGCCTGAGGAGCCTGCATGAGCCGCCGGATGCCCCGATCGGAGCTCGAGGAGCGCCGCAATGCCCGCATCCGCGACCTGCGCGAGCATCGCGACTCGCCCCTGCGTCGGAAGCGTCGGCTGCAACCGCTCGTCCTCATCGCCTGGTTCGCCGGCGTCATCGCCGCCCTGGTGATCGCGCTCATCTTTGGCTTCAGCGCCTTCGCCCCGCGCCTCATGGCGTGGGTCGAGGACAATCCCGGCGCCGTGGAGCACGGCCTGGTGCGCGACTTCGTGAACTGGTATGAGCCAGACGCGCTGGCCGACACGCCGGCGAGCCCCGCGCGGAACCGGATCACGGTGACCATCGAGACCGGCATGACCGATACCGAGATCGGTCAGCTGCTCGTCGACGATGGCCTCGTACGAAGCCAGCTGGCTTTCCAGAACGCGATCCACACCCTGAAGCGAGAGGGGACGCTGGCCGCCGGCACGTACGACCTCAACCCGACCATGAAGCCGAGCGAGATCATCACCGCGCTCCAGGGACAGCCGTTCGAGGAGACCCAGGTCGCGATCGGCGAGGCGCTGCGCCTCGAGGAGATCACCGCCGTGCTCGGCGAGACCGACCTGTCGATGAACCTCGACCAGTTCGCGCAGCTCGTCAAGGCGCCACCGGCATCCATCCTCAACGGCTACGACTTCTTTGCCAATCTGCCCAGCGGTCGGTCCCTGGAGGGCTACCTGCGCCCCGACACGTACCGCATGGACGTCGGCTGGAACGCGACGAAGGTGGTCACCTTCCTGCTCAACCAGTTTGAGGCGAAGCTCACGCCGGAGATGCGTGCCGCGTTCGAGGCGAAGGGCCTGACGGTCGACCAGGCGGTGACCATCGCCAGCATCGTCGAGCGTGAGGCGGTGCTCGAAGAGGAACGGCCGCTCATTGCGGCGGTTTACATCAACCGGATCCTCAACCCCGACAACGGCGAGACGAACGGCATCCTCAATGCCGATCCGACGCTCCAGTACGGCTTGGCGACAGCCGCGAACGCGGATGCGCCGATCTCGCAGTGGGGCAGCATCGACTGGTGGCCGCCGCTCGAGGTGGGTGGCGCCGAGGTCGAGCTGCCGGAGGACCTCGCCGGCTACCAGACGTACCTGCATCCGGGCTTGCCGCCCTCGCCGATTGCCGCGCCGCGGACCTCATCGCTCCAGGCAGTCGCGGATGCCAACCTCGACGATGGCAACCTCTACTTCGTGGCCGGCTGCCCCAATGGTGTGCGCGACGGTTCCCACTACTTCTCGGCGACGCTCGAGGAGCACAACGCGAACGTTGCCAAGGCCAACGGAGAGTGCGCCGGAGCGTGACCTGCCGCGCATCGACGGGCCGCTGAGCAGCGGCGACATCGCGGGTATCCTTCTGCGATGCACTTCATCGGTCCATTCGCGTTCAGGAGCAACGATTGATCAGTACCGGCGACGTCAAGAAGGGGATCATCATCGAGCTCGACGGGCAGCTCATGAAGGTCCTCGACTGGACGCACATCAAGATGGCGCGTGGCTCCGCGCAGGTCCGCATGAAGCTCCAGAACGTCCGCAAGGGCGACATCGTCGAGCGCACCTTCCAGGCCGGAACCCGTTGGCCGCGCGCGCGCGTGGAGCAGCGGCGGGTCCAGTATCTCTACAGCGACGGCGACACGTACCACTTCATGGACAGCGAGACGTATGACCAGTTCGCGGTCAACGGCGCGCTGCTCGGCGACGACGCGCGGTATCTCAAGGAGAACACCGACGTCTTCGTCTCCAGCCATGAGGCGGAGATCCTCGGCGTCGACCTGCCGGTGACGGTGGACCTGGTGGTGACCCAGACCGATCCCGGCTTCGCCGGGGACACTGCCAGCGGTGCGAAGAAGGCCGCCACGGTCGAAACCGGGCTCGTCGTCCAGGTGCCGCTCTTCGTCAACGAGGGCGACACGCTCCGCATCGACACCCGCACCGGCGAGTACGTCACGCGGGTCCAGTAGGAAGGGGCGATATGACCGCCCGGTCTTCGGAACGCCCACCCATGACCGATTCACGCTCCCCGTATGACCGCCCAGTCATGCGCCGGACGCGAACGGCTGGCGATCGGTCATCGGCAGAGCCAGGGAGTCATACGGCAGCGGAAGCGGCAGCGGAAGCGGCAGCGGCAGCGGCAGCGGCGGCGGCAGCGGGCCCTGGCCGATGAGCGCAGAGCAGCCCAGCCTCTGGGATCGGCCCAGGCCCGAGCGTGACCCAGGGCCAACGACCGCGCCGCGCATCCTGCGGGTCAGTGACCTCAACCGACGCATTCGCTCCATCCTCGATGCGGACGCCACCCTCGCCGACGTCTGGGTGGAGGGCGAGGTCAGCCAGCCATCGTTCCCGCCCTCCGGCCACTGCTTCTTCACGCTGAAGGACGGCAGCTCCCAGGTGCGTGCCGTGCTCTTTCGCGAGGAGCTGCTGCGCGCGACGGTGCGCCCCGTGCACGGCATGCAGCTCATCTGTCACGGGCGGGTCCGGGCGTACGAGGCACAGGGCGTCTACCAGCTCTACGTCGAGTCGGTGACGCCCGCCGGCGCCGGCGACCTGCATGCCGAGTACGAGCAGCTTCGCGTTCGCCTCGCCGCCGAGGGCCTCTTCGACGAGCGGCTGAAGCGCCCGGTGCCGCGCTGGCCGCGGCGCATCGGGGTGGTGACCTCGCCGGTGGGCGCCGTGTGGCGGGATATCGGCAACGTGCTGCGCCGCCGCTTCCCGCTGGTGGACGTGGTGCTGTCGCCGACGGTCGTGCAGGGGAGCAGCGCCGCGCCGTCCGTCGTGCGCGCGCTGGAGCGGATCTACGCCCGCCCGGAGATCGACGTCGTCATCCTCGCGCGCGGAGGCGGCTCGCTCGAGGACCTGTGGCCGTTCAACGACGAGCGGGTGGTGCGCGCCGTGCGCCGCTCCCCGGTACCGATCATCGTTGGGGTGGGGCACGAGTCGGATGTCACCCTGGCCGATTTCGCCGCGGACCTCCGCGCCCCCACGCCTTCGGCGGCGGCGGAGCTTGCCACGCCGGACGGGACGCAGCTGCCGGCGATCCTGGCCCGGCTGCGCGACCGCGCCGCGGCCGCCCTGGACGGTGCGCTGGAGGATCGCCGCCGCCATCTTGCCGCCGAGCGGCGGGCCCTCGGGGCGACGGCACCCGACATCAGCGCGGTGCGGCAGCGGACCGCCGACCTCGTCGATCGGTCGGCGCGCGCGCTGGCCGGCCGCGTGGGGCGCGACCGCGCCGCCCTCGACGGGCTGCGGGACGGGCTGCGCGCCCTGGGGCCGCAGGCAACGCTCGATCGCGGCTATGCCATCGCGCAGCTCGACGACGGGTCCATCGTTCGTGACCCGGCGGCGGCCACCGTCGGGGGGGCGCTCACCGTGAACGTCGCGCGCGGTACGCTCAGCACCCGGGTCACCGGCACGCAGCGGAGGGAGCCCAGCCCATGACCATCGACCTCGATGCGCTCGACGCGCTCGACGCGCTCGACGAAGCCGCGCTCGGCGAGCGTCCGTTCGACGAGCTCGTCAGCCAGCTGCAGCGCATCGTGCAGGCGCTCGAGGCGGGAAGCGTGGGCCTCGAGGAGAGCATCCGCCTCTACCAGGCGGGGCTGCGCCTGCACGCCGCGTCGGAGGCGCGCCTGCGCGAGGCCGAGCTGACGATCTCGGAGCTGGGGCGCCGCGCCGGCGCTGCGCCGCCGGACCCCACCACGTAGAGGCGATTGCACCGTCGCGTCATCGCCGCGTCACCGATGCGTCACGCGCCGTCCCGAGAGTTCCCTCCATGGCCGGGCACTGAAGCCCGGCACCACTGGAGGACACGACTCGTGAAGGTTCGAACCATCGTGAGCATGGCGGTGGGTGCCATGCTTGCCGCATTGACGGTAGCGCCAGCCGCTGCCTCGAGCGCCTCGGTCGGCGCCGTCTATACGCTCAGCAACGCGACGGCGGGCAACGCCGTCATCGCCTATGCGCGGGGCGTGGACGGGCAGCTGACGCCGCTCGGCACGTTCGCGACCGGCGGGCTGGGCTCGGGTGCCGGGCTCGGCAGCCAGGGCGCGGTCACGCTCAGTGACAACGGACGCTGGCTCCTCGCCGTCGACGCCGGCAGCGACGAGATCACCAGCTTCGCCGTCGGCGGCGACCATCGTCTCGCCGTGGCGGACCGTGTCGCCTCGGGCGGCGCTCATCCCATCAGCGTCACCATCGAGGGCGGGCTCGTGTACGTCGTCAACGACGGCGGGAGCGGCGGCATTGCCGGGTTCCACATCGACGGCCGCGGGCAACTGACTGCCATCGCCGGGTCGGAGCGTCCGCTCACGACCGATGCCTCGCAGCCGGCGCAGATCTCGCTCACGCCTGACGCGCGCCACGTGGTCGTCACCGAGAAGGCCACCAACCAGATCACGAGCTATGCGATCGGTGCCAATGGCGCAGCCGGCGCGCCGCAGGCGGTGACGTCCGCCGGTGAGACGCCATTCGGCTTCGCGTTCGACAAGCGGGGGAACCTCGTCGTCTCCGAGGCCTACGGCGGCGCACCCGACGCGAGCACCGTCTCGTCCTACGCCGTGACCGGCGCGGGCGCCGCGCTGATCGATGGCCCCGTGGCCACCACCGAGACGGCGGCCTGCTGGGTCGTCGTGACCGGTAACGGCAAGTTCGCCTACGCCGCCAACACCGGCAGTGGCACGTTGAGCGGCTACGCGATCGGTCACGATGGGAGCCTGACGCTGCTCGACGCGGACGGCGTCACCGGTATGAGTGGTGGGAGCCCGGCGGACCTCTCGCGCAGCGCCAACAGCAAGTTCGTCTACGTGCGCAGCGGCGGATCGATCGTGACGTTCGCGGTCGGACACCGCGGCGACCTGACGAACCTCGGCACGACGGCCGTCCAGGCCGGCATCGTGGGCCTCGCCTCGCGCTGAGCCACCAATGCGGGGGCAGCTCCGGACCGGGAGTCGGCGTGGCCGGCTCCCGGCCTGCCGTGCCCGCGGTACGCTGCCCGTGCACAGCGCAGGAGCCTTGCCACTCCACCGATGCCACATCCGGACCCGCCGGCGCCGGCCATCAGGGCCGTCCGCCTCACCGACGCGCCTGCCGTCGCTGCCCTTACCACCGAGCTCGGCTACCCGGTCAGCGAGACGGATCAGCGGCGTCGCCTCGCGGCGCTCATCGCGAGCTCCAACGATGCGGTGCTGGTGGCGACCGATGCCGGCGACGCGCCGGTGGCCTGGATCCACGTGCGACGGCGGGTCAGCCTCGCCGCCGACGGCGAGGCGCAGGTGATGGGGCTCGTGGTCGATGCGCGCCACCGCTCTGCGGGCCTCGGATCGCGGCTGCTCACCGCCGCGGAGGCTTGGGCGCGCCAGCACGGCGCGCGCACGATGCGGGTCCAGTCGCGCCTCGAGCGCGAGCGCGCGCATCGGTTCTACGAGCGCGCCGGCTACCGGATGGTGAAGACGAGCCGCGTCTTCGAGCACGCGCTCGGGGAGGAGGCAGCGAGTGGCGACGACCCCACTGAGTGAGACGGGAGGCCCATCTCGATCGTTCTATACTCGACCGACGCCACCAACCCCGCAGCCTGAGTGACCGCGTGCCCTTTCTCGAGACCCTGACCGACCCGGCCGCGCTGCGCGGCATGGATGATGGCCAGCTCGACCAGCTGGCCGCCGAGCTGCGCGAGAAGATGATCCGCACCGTCCACGCCACCGGCGGGCACCTCGCGAGCTCGCTCGGCGCGGTGGAGATCACGATGGCGCTGCATCACGTGATGGACTCGCCACGCGATCGGATCATCTGGGACACCGGGCACCAGGCCTACGCCCACAAGCTGCTCACCGGGCGCTACGCCCGCTTCCATACGCTGCGCCAGGTCGACGGCGTCGGCGGATTCCCGCGCCGCAGCGAGTCGCCCCACGACGTGATGGATGGCGGCCATGCCGGCACCGGCGTGAGCATCGGCGTCGGCCTCGCGGCAGCCCGCGACCTGGCACCGCGCGGCACGCCGGAACGGCAGCAGCGGCTGGCGGTGTGCGTCGGCGACGCGGCGCTCCAGAGCGGCCTGACGCTCGAGGCGCTCAACCACCTCGGCCACATCCGGACGCGGCTCCTCATCGTGCTCAACGACAACGAGATGAGCATCAGCCCGTCGGTTGGCGGCCTCTCGACGCGACTCAACAAGCTGCGTCTGAGCCGCGTCTACCAGGAGACCAAGGAGGCCGGCAAGCGCGCTCTGCCGCGCATCCCCGTCATCGGTCAGGCGGCCTTCGACACCCTCGCCTGGGCAAAGGAGGGATTCAAGCGGTCGTGGGCCAAGGTCGGCTTCTTCGAGGACATGGGCCTGACCTACATCGGTGTGCTCGACGGTCATGACCGGGCCGAGCTGGAGGATGCGTTCGAGAAGGCGTTCGCGCTGCCGACGCCGGTCCTGCTCCACGTCAAGACCGTCAAGGGCCGGGGCTACGCGCCGGCCGAGCAGGACAGCATCAGCTTCCACGGCGCCTCGCTGCCACCGGTCGACCTGACGCTCATCGATCCCACCGAGGAGGCGATCCCGCCCGCCAACGGCGGCCGCAAGCCGAAGACGTACACGCAGACGTTCTCCGAGGAGCTGGTGCGCCTGGCCGAGGCCGATGAGCGCATCTGCGCCATCACCGCCGGCATGCCGACCGGCACGGGCCTCGCCCGCTTCGGGGAGCGGTTCCCGCGCCGCACGTTCGACGTCGGCATTGCCGAGCAGCACGCCATGACGATGGCCGCCGGCCTGGCGCTGGGCGGGAAACGGCCGGTCGTCGCCCTCTACTCCACGTTCAGCCAGCGCGCATACGACCAGCTCGTCCACGATGTCTGCCAGAACGATGCGCCGGTGCTCGTGGCGATCGACCGGGCCGGCCTGGTCGGCGAGGACGGCACGAGCCACCAGGGCATGTTCACCCTCTCGGCCCAGCGCTCGCTGCCGAACCTGGTGATCGGCTCGCCCAAGGACGAGCAGGAGCTGCGCGACATGGTCGTGACCGCCTTCGCCCATGAGGGACCGATCTCGCTGCACTATCCGCGCGATGCGGGCGAGGACCTGCCGGATCGCGTCGGGACGTTGCTCGAGATCGGCCGCGGCGAGGTCCTGCGCGAGGGCGGCGACGTCCTCCTTGCCGGCTTCGGGCCCATCGTCCAGCGCCTCGTCCACGTCGCCGATACGCTGGCGCTCGAAGACGGCGTGCAGGCGACCGTTATCAATGCCCGCTGGGCCAAGCCACTCGACGACGCGCTCATGGCACAGCACGCGAGCGGCAAGCGGCTGGTGGTCACCGCCGAGGAATCGGCGGCGATGGGTGGGTTCGGGGACGCGGTGCTCGATGCCCTCAACCGCGCCGCCATCCACGTCCCGCTCCACAAGGTCGCGCTGGCCGAAGGCTTTGTGCATCATGGAGCGGTGGGCGACCTGCGCCGCCAGCAGCGCCTCGACGAGCCGGGCATCCTGGCCCAGATCCGCGACGCACTGGGCTCCGCCGCCGCACCGGCGAGGCGACCGGCGCGACGATCGCGGGCGAAGGTCGCCGTCAGCTGAGCGCCGGCCGCGTGCCGCGCGTCCGCCTCGACCTGCTGCTCGTGGGGCGCGGCCTGGTCGCATCGCGTGCCGAGGCACAGGCGGTCATCCTCGCCGGCCAAGTGGAGCTGGCGGGTGCCGGGAGCCGGGCGCTGAAGCCCGGCCAGCTCGTCCCGGATGATGCGACGGTGGCGCTCGTGGCACGCCGACGCTGGGCGAGCCGCGCCGGGGAGAAGCTCGAGGCAGCGCTCGACGCATTCGCGGTGGACCCGGCCGGACACGCCTGTCTCGACGCTGGTGCCAGCACCGGCGGCTTCACCGATGTGCTGCTGGCACGCGGCGCCCGGATCGTCTACGCGGTCGACGTCGGGCGCGGCCAGCTCGTCGACCGCCTGCGCCGCGATTCGCGGGTGGTGAGCATGGAGCGCACGAACCTGCGCACCCTGGACGCGTTGGCGGAACCGATCGGGCTCGCCACGCTCGACCTGTCATTCATCAGCCTGGCGCTCGTGCTGCCCGCCGTGGCAAACCTGCTCGGCCCGGCCGGGCGGGTGATCGCCCTGGTCAAGCCCCAGTTCGAGGCCGGCCGGGCGGATGTGCCGCGCGGTGGCGTGGTGCGCGATCCATCGGTCTGGGAGCGCGTGCTCGCTGGCGCGGCGAGGTCCGCCGAGGGCGCCGGACTGCATGCGTACCGGGCGATCCGGTCGCCGCTCACCGGCGGCGACGGCAACGTCGAGTTCCTGGCCGACCTCCGCGTCCGGCAGCGCGGCGACGACGAGACGGACAACTATGTCGCGAGCTGCGTCGATGCGATCCAGGGCGGCGGCAGCGGTCCCAGCCCCGCTGGCGTCGATGAATCGCAGGATTGACGCCTCCCGTGCGGGCGGGGCTACGGGTCTACGATTCGCCGATGTACCTGGCGCCGGACGGGCGGCAGCCAGGCTAGTTGGGCTACGCACGCACCGATGAATCGATGAAGTGGCGCCCCAGGGTCCTGCCGGGGGTCAATCCCCCGATTCATCGGTGCCGAGCGCCCCGGGACCGGGGCGGTCATGCCTCGGACCGCTGACCGAGCGCGGTGCGCGGCCTCGACACCGCACGCGCGCAGTACGATGCGCCACGAGATGAGACGACGTGGCGGCCGCGGCGGGACGGTTGAGCAGCTCTCGGTCGGCTTCGAGGGCATCGAGACGCTCGAGGCGCCGCTGCTCGACCCGGCCGCCGCCACGATGCGGCAGATCGTCAGCCTCCGTATGCCGGATGCGCTGCTGGAGCGCGTCGAGGCGGCGGCGCGGGCTCGCGGCGTGTCGCCCTCCGGCCTGATGCGCGCCCTCATCGCCGCCGGGCTCGATCGCACGTACGCCGCCCTCACCGCGGCGGCGGATCGCCCGGGGGACGTCGCCAGCGAGCTGGCCGCGCTGCGGGACCAGGTGGCGGAGCTCGCCCGCGCCGTCGCCGCCCGCGACGCGGACGACCAAGGGCGAGCCGAGTGACCCAGCTGCGTCGCATCGGTTTTGTGGTCAACCCGTACAACGACGAGGCCACCGCCGTGCTGCGCCGGGCGCACGCCTGGTGCGGGGCGCACGGTGTCGAGGCCTGGGACACGAAGGCCGAGGACCACACCACGATCGCACGCGAATGTGCCGCCGCGACGGACCTCGTCTGCGTGCTCGGTGGTGACGGGACGTTCCTGCGCGCTGCCAACGCCGTGGGCGACACGAAGGTGCCGGCGCTCGGCATCAACCTGGGCCGGGTCGGCTTCCTCGCCAAGGTCGAGACGGTGGACCTCGAGCGCGCCCTCGACCAGGTGCTGGCCGGGGAGTGCGCCGTCGAGGAGCGCTTCCGCATCGCCGCCGCGATCCGGCGGCCCGACGGGGCCGAGGAGCGCCACGCATGCCTCAACGAGGTCGTGGTGGCGCGCGGCCGCCGGGTGCGCATGATCCGGCTCGAGGTGGAGGTGTCCGGATCGCACCTGGCGACGTACGTCGCGGATGCGGTGGTCGTCGCGACGCCGACCGGGTCGACGGCCTACTCGTTCTCGGCCGGCGGCTCGATCCTCGACCCGCGCCTGCGCAACATGATCATCACCCCGGTCGCCAGCTACCTCTCGCCGCTGCACAGCGTCGTCGCCGGCGAGGATCACGTGGTGCGCCTCACGCTGCGCGAGGCATCGGACCCGGCCATCGTCAGCATCGATGGGCAGTGGGACGTGGCGCTCGAGGCAGGCGATACGGTCGAGGTGCGGGCGCTGCCCGAGCCGCTGCGCCTGCTCGAGCCGGCCGGGTCGGCCTCGTTCTACGACCTGCTGCGCACCAAGGCCGGCCTCCTGCCGTACTGAACCGATGCCCCTCGTCGAGCTCACCGTCGATAACCTCGCCGTGCTGGAGCACGTGCAGCTGCCGCTCGCCGCTGGCTTCACGGTGCTGACCGGCGAGACCGGGGCGGGGAAGTCGCTCGTCGTCGACGCGTTGGCGCTCGCCCTCGGGGCACGCGCCGCATCCGACCAGGTGCGGACCGATACCGATGGACTGCGGGTCGAGGCCGTCTTCCGCGATGTCCCCGCCGCGCCGGACGCACCCCTCGACGAGATCGTGGCCGCCGAGGAGGGGGTGGCGATCATCCGCCGCGAGGTGACGGCGGACGGCCGCTCGACGGCGCGGGTCAATGACCGGGCCGTGACGGTCGGCGGCCTCGCCGCCCTCGGATCGCGGCTCGCGGAGATCCACGGCCAGCATGAGCAGCAGCGCCTCACCGAGAGCAGCCACCAGCTGGCGCTGCTCGACCGCTTCGCGGGCCACGACTCGTCCGCGGTGGCCACGGCCTGGGACGCATGGCGGGCGACGGTCGCGGCCGCCAGCGAGCTCGTCACCGACGAGCGCGAGCTGGAACGCCGCCGCGAGCTGCTGCGCCACCAGGTGGACGAGATATCCGCCACCGCGCTGCGGGCCGACGAGGAGACCGAGGTGGAGGCGCAGCTCCGTGCAGCGCAGCACGCCGAGGCGATCGCGGGAAGCGCAGACGCGGCATCGCGCGCCATTCGAGACGATGGGGCCGCGCTCGACGGATTGCGGGCCGCGCTGCGCGCGCTGGAGGCTGCGGCCGTTCATGACGAGCGCTTCGGCGCGCTCGTCGAGCGCGGCCACTCGGTTGCCGCCGAGGCGGAGGAGCTCGGCCGAGACGCTGCGTCGCTCGGCGAGTCGGTCATTCTCGACCCGGCGGCGCGCGCCGCCGCGGAGGAACGGCTGAGCCTCATCCGCGACCTCGAGCGCAAGTACGGGGCGACGGTCGCGGCCGTCATCGCCTTCGGCGACGAGGCGAGGGCGGAGCTCGCCCGGCTCGACGACGCGGACGGGGAGCGCCAGCGGTTGCGCGCGCGAGAGCGCGAGCGGCGGGCTGCGCTGGAGGCCGCCGCGAGCGAGCTGTCCGCGGAGCGCGCCGCCGCCGCCGGGCGCCTCGCCGCCGCGGTGAACGGCGAGCTGGAGCCGCTCGGCCTGCCGGCGGGATCGTTCGGCGTGTCCATCGCGGCAGTCGACATCGGTCCAACGGGGGCCGATCACGTCACATTCACCTTCGCCCCCAACCCGGGGGAGCCACCGCGGCCGTTGGCTCGCATCGCATCCGGCGGAGAGGCGAGCCGCCTCTCACTGGCGCTCAAGGTCGTGCTCGCTGCGGCCGACGAGACGCCGCTGCTCGTCTTCGACGAGGTGGATGCGGGGATCGGCGGCCGGCACGCCACGGCGCTGGGCGAGCGGCTGCGGGCGCTCGCCGCGTACCACCAGGTGGTCTGTGTCACGCATCTGCCGCAGGTGGCCGCTTACGGCGACGCGCATCTCCATATCGGGAAGCGCGTGATCGACGGTCGCACCCAGACCGAGCTGCGCGTGCTGGACGGTCCGGAGCGGGCCGCCGAGCTGGCGACGATGCTCGGCGGCAGCGGGGCGGGCGACGAGGCACGCGCGGCTGCCGTCGCCCTGCTCCGCTCGGCGACCGGGTGAGCGCCGACGTCCGTCAGGCCGCCACCGCCCTGCCCGATGCCATCGAGCAGTTCCTGCTGGAGCTGCGGGTCGAGCGAGGGCTGGCGCCGCTGACGATCAGCGCCTACCGGCGCGACCTGCGCCAGTACGCCGACGCGGCCGGCGACGGCTGGCGCAGCGATCCCGACGGTGCGCGCACCTGGCTCGCGGCGCAGCGGCGTGACGGTCGACGCGCCACCACCCTGGCGCGCAAGGTGGCGGCGCTGCGCGGGTTCTACGGCTTCGCGCTGCGCGAGGGCATCGTCGAGCGCGACATCGCCACGCTGCTGGATGCCCCCAAGCCGGGGAGCTACCTCCCCGACGTCCTGACCGTGGACGAGGTGAGCCGCATCCTCGACGCGCCGCCAGCGGAGGAGGCGACCGGGATCCGTGACCAGGCGATCCTCGAGCTCCTCTACGCGTGTGGCCTGCGCGTCAGCGAGCTGACCGGGCTGGACCGCCACCGCGTCGACCTCGCCGGCCTCCAGGTGCGCGTCATCGGCAAGGGCAACAAGGAGCGCCGCGTGCCGATGGGGGAGGAGGCGCGTGAGCGCCTGCATCGGTATCTCGAGGGTCCGTACCGGGAATGGACGAAGGGAACGCCGACCGAGGCGGTGTTCGTCGGTCGTCGCGGGCGGCGCATGAGCCGCGAGTCGGTGTGGCAGCTGGTCCGACACTGGACGGAGGTGGCGGGGGTCAGAGCGCACGTCTCGCCCCACACGTTCCGGCACAGTTTTGCCACGCATCTGCTGCAGGGCGGAGCTGATCTGCGGGCCGTCCAGACGCTGCTGGGCCATGCTAGCATCAGCACCACCCAGCTCTACACCCACCTCACCGGGGAGCGCCTGCGCGAGGTCTACCTGCGCGCACATCCCCGCGCCTGACCGGCACGGCCGAGCACGGAGCCACCTGAGCCTGATGAGCTACGCGACCAACCTCCTCTCACGCGGCGAGGAGATCGTCTACGAGAGCCGGCAGCACTGGTTCGCGGTCGTCGCCGACACGTTCTGGTGGATCGTCGGTGCCGTGCTGCTGCTGGCGCTGCTGCTCTTCCTGAGCACGAACCCGCCCATCGGCAACGACGCGATCGATGGGGTGCTCACTGTGGCCGCGCTGCTCGGGCTGCTGCTGGCGCTCGGTCGCATCGGTCTCAAGATCTGGGACTGGCGCAACCAGGAGTGGATGGTCACCACGCGGCGCGTGATCCGGGCCGAGGGCATCCTCAACAAGACGATGTCCGACTCGAACCTCGAGAAAATCAACGACGCGATGCTGACGCAGAGCTGGATCGGCCGGATCTTCAACTACGGCACGCTCGACATCCTGACCGCGGCGGAGGAGGTCGGGTCGGCGGCCGGGCTCGGCGACTTTCCGATGCTCGCGGAGCCCGTCGCCTTCAAGATCGCGATGCTCAACCAGACGGAGGCGCTGGACCGCCCCGATCTCGCTCCGCCGCGTCGTCCGCAGGGCCGCGAGGCGCAGCCCGACTATCGGCGTGAGCCGATGCCGCCCCGCGCTGGCAGCGACCGGGTCTCGGAGGTGCGGCAGGACATGGACGAGGCGCCGCCGCTGGCCACGCCGCCCCCCGCCGCAGTGCCCCCTGCCCCGGCGCCGTCCGCGGTCGCGGAGCCGACGCGAGCCGCCGAGGATCCGGCGGCGACGCTCGAGCGGCTCGCCGCTCTGCGTGACAAGGGCCTCATCACGCCGGAGGAGTACGAGGCGAAAAAGCAGCAGATTCTGGAGCGCTTCTAGCCCGTGGCCGATCACGGCCTTGGGTCGCTTGCGGACGGCGTCCACGGGCCGGAGCTGCAGCGACGCATCGACGCGGCGGCGCAGGCGTTGCGCCAGCGGCTGGCACCGCACGGCCTCGATGCGCCGCGGCTGGTGCTCGTGCTCGGATCGGGCCTCGGTGGCGTGGTCGAGCTGCTCGACGAGGCGCCGCGGGTCCGGATCCCGTACCCGGAGATCCCGCACGTGCCGACGGGCTCGGTGGCCGGCCATGCCGGCGAGGTGGTGGCGGGGATGGCGCATGGCGCATCGGTGCTGGTCCTGTCGGGCCGCGCGCACCCGTACGAGGGCTACTCGCATCGCGAGTCGACCCTCCTGCTGCGCGCCGCGCTGCGCCTCGGCGCTGGCATCGCAATCCTCACCAATGCCGCCGGCGGGATCAATCCGGAGTTCGCGCCGGGCGACGTCATGCTCATCCGGGACACCATCAACCTGTCCGGCGAGAACCCGCTGCTCGGCCCCAACCTCGATGCGATGGGGCCACGCTTCCCGGCCATGACCGATGCCTTCGATCCGGCGCTGCGCGGCCTGGCACGGGCCGCCGCCGAGCGCGCCGGGGTGGGGCTTCGGGAGGGCGTCTACCTGATGCTGTCGGGGCCGGCCTACGAGACACGAGCTGAGCTGCGGATGCTTCGCATCCTCGGTGCGGACGCGGTGGGGATGAGCACCGCCCACGAGGCGATCGCCGTACGCCACGCGGATCGGCGGCTCGTTGGCTTCAGCCTCATCACCAACGCCGCGACCGAGGACGTCGCAGCCGGACCGACCCACGAGGAGGTCATGGAGATGGGCCGCGTCGGCGGCGCGCGCCTGCTCGAGATTCTGCGCCGCCTCCTGCCCGAGCTCGTCTAGGCCATGCTCTTCCTCGGCAACCTCGACCTCGCGACGATCCTGGCGATCGTCGTCGCCCTCGTGGTGGGCATCACCTTCCACGAGTTCAGCCATGCCTTCGTCGCCGACCAGCTCGGCGACCATCGGCCCCGCGCGCTGGGTCGGGTCAGCCTCAACCCGGTCGCCCACATCGACCCGATGGGGGCGCTCATGTTCGTCCTCGTCGGCTTTGGCTGGGGCAAGCCGGTGCCGGTGAATGTCGCCGCGCTGCGCCCCGGGCGGGTGGGGATGGCGTGGGTCTCGGCCGCCGGCCCGGTGGCGAACGTGAGCGTGGCGCTGGTGCTGGCCGTGATCTACCGCGTCCTCGACATCTCCGGTGTCGGGGCGCCGCAGGTCGGGCAGTTCCTTTTCCTGGGCGTCTTCTTCAACCTGGCGCTGGCCCTCTTCAACCTGCTGCCGATCCCGCCGCTCGACGGCTACAACGCCGCACTCGCCCTGCTCCCGCCGCGCCAGGCGATCCGGTTGCAGCAGTACGCGCGGTACGGGTTCATGGTGCTGCTGGGGCTCGTCCTGGCGAGCTACGTGCTGCCCGGCGGCGGACCGCTCAGCTGGCTCTTCCGGCTGGCGCAGCTCCTCGCGCGCGTCCTGCTCGGTGCATAGGGTGGCGCAGCTCGTCGGCCACCTGACGGCGCGCGTCGGTCCGGACGAGGCGGCCCTCGCCCACCGCGTGTTGCCGCCGCGGGCGGCGGTACTCTTCGACGCGATGCCGGTCGCGGATCGGCGGCATGGCATCGACGTGGCGCAGCGTCTCCTCGCTCGCGGCCTCGACGATCCGGATCTTCTCGCCGCGGCCCTCCTCCACGACGTCGCCAAGGGTCACCAGATGCGCCTCTGGCATCGCGTCGGCGGGGTGCTGCTCGAGGCGCTCGCGCCGTCCGTGCTGGCGCGCCTCGCGTCGCCCGAGGGGGCCTCGTGGCGCCATGGCTTGCATCTCTATCTCCACCACGAGCCGATGTCGGCCGACGCGGCCCTGGCGGCCGGGTGCTCGCCGCGCGCGGCGGCGTTCATTCGCGGCGCGGCCGAGGCGGCGGACGACGGTCTCGCCGCCGCGCTGCGCAACGCCGACGACGCGAGCTGAGGACCAACCTGCGATGGAGCCGATCCCGATTCGCGCCGACGCTGAACGAGCGGCCGTGCCGGTGGGCGATGCGCCGCCGTTCACGGTGCAGCTCGAGGTCTTCGCGGGTCCGCTGCAGCTGCTCCTGCACCTCATCGAATCGCGCCAGCTCGACATCCTGACGGTGCCGCTCGCGGACCTCGCGGATGGCTACGTGCTGCATCTCGCGCGGCACCCGGTGGACGCGGAGAACCTCGCCGAGTTCGTCGCCATTGCGGCCCAGCTCATCTACCTCAAGTCGCGACGCATGCTGCCATCCGAGCCACTTCCCGCGGTGGCGGACGGAGCCGATGAGCCGAGCGAGGAGGAGCTGCGCCGACGCATCCTCGAGTACCGCGTGCTGCGTGACGCCGGACGGGCGCTCGGAGCGCGGGATCTCGCCTCCCCGGCGATGCGGCGCGAGCCCCGCGAATCGGACCTGCCGCCGGCCCCGGTGCTTCGGCTGCCGGTCACCCTCCTCGTCGCCGCTCTCGATCGCCTCGCGGTCGTTGCCGAGCCACCGGCCCCACCGCCCCAGATCATCACGCGCGAGGTGACGATCGGGATGCAGATCGCCGAGCTGCGGCGCGCCATGGGCACGGCGGGCCACGTGGTGCTGCAGGCGGTTCTCGCCACCTGTCGCAGTCGCACCGAGGCGGCGGTCACCATGCTCGCGGCGCTCGAGCTCGTCCGTCGGCGCCAGGTGACGGCCGAGCAGGGGGCGCTCTTCGGCCCGATCACGCTCACTGCGGTGCCCGAGCCATGAGCGACCGCGAACCGATCGCCGTGGACGCGCCGCTCGACCCGGTGGCGCTGGAGGCGTTCATGGAGGCGGTGCTCTTCATCGCCGAGCGTCCGCTCGCGACCGATGAGCTGGCCGCGCTCGCGGGCGTAGCGCCGCTGCAGGCGGAGGGCGCGCTCGGCAACCTCGCCGACGAGCTCGACGCGCGGGAGCGAGGCATCAGGCTGCAGCAGCATGACGGCGCCTGGCAGCTGGTCACCGCCCCGCACCTGGGTGCGCGCCTGGCGGCGTACGCCGCGCGGGAGGAGGCGCGGCTCACCCCCGCCGCCCTGGAGGCGCTGGCGATCATCGCCTACCGGCAGCCGTGCACCCGGGGCGAGGTTGAGCGCGTGCGTGGCGTCGACTCCGACTACGTCATCCGCTCACTGCTCCATCGGCGCCTCATCGCGGATGTGGGGCGGCGCGACACGCCGGGCCGGCCGGTCCTCTTCGGGACGACGTTCGCCTTCCTCGAGCGGTTTGGCCTCACCGGCACCGACGACCTGCCGCCGCTCGCATCGGGAACCGCGCAGGCGATCAGCAACCCCGACACCGATGCCCTCTGAGCGGCTCCAGAAGCTGCTTGCCGCGGCCGGGATCGCGTCGCGCCGCGCTGCCGAGGAGCTCATCGTCGCCGGCCGCGTACGCGTCAATGGCGCCGTGGCCGAGATCGGTGCCAGGGCGGATCTCGCCGTCGACCGGGTCGAGCTCGACGGGCAGCCGGTCGGCGCCGCGGAGGCATCGGTCCATTTCGCCGTGCACAAGCCACCGGATCTGCTCTCGTCGAGCCGCGCCGAGCGGGGTCGTCGCTCGGTGGTGGATCTCGTGCCGCTCGGCGCCCACGCCGGGCGGCTGTGGCCGGCCGGCCGCCTCGACGCCGATTCGGAGGGCCTGATGCTGCTCACCAACGACGGCGCGTGGGCGAACCGGGTACTGCACCCGCGGTACGGCATCGAGCGTGAGTACGCCGTCCTGCTCGCTACGTTGCCATCGCGCGAGGAGATCGATGCGCTGCTCGACGGCGTTGAGCTCGACGATGGCCCGGCGCGACTGCTCGCCGCGGAGCGTCGCGGCCCGCCGCGGGAGGTGGCTCGTGGCCACGGCGAGCGCGGGACCTGGGTGCGCGTGCGCGTCGGAGAGGGACGCAAGCGCGAGGTGCGGCGCCTCTTCGCCGCCATCGGCCATCGCGTGCTGCGCTTGGTACGCACCCGCGTCGGGAGCCTCACCCTCGCCGGGCTGCGGGTGGGGGAGTGGCGCGAGCTGCGCGCCGATGAGGTCGCCGTGATGGCTGGCAGCGGCGCACAGGCTCCCGCCGCGCGACGCCGGGGGCGTCTCTCGATTGCCATCGATGGGCCGTCGGGGAGCGGCAAGAGCACCATCGGTCACGCCGTCGCGCAGCGCATCGGCGCAACCTTCGTCGACACCGGGCTGATGTATCGCGCGCTGACGCTGGCCGCGCTGGACGGGCACGTCGACCTGCAAGACGGTGCCGCGCTCGGCACGCTCGCGCAGCGGGTGCAGATCGCCGTCCGCAAGCCGCGCCCGTCGCAGGTCGGACGCCTCGAGACGGTGCTCCTCAACCGGACCGATGTCACCGGCGTGGTGCGCACGCCGCGGGTCGACCGCGCGGTGAGCATCGTCTCGGCCCATCCGCAGGTGCGCGACGCGATGCTGGCCGTGCAGCGTGCGGCGGCACGCCGGGGCGACACTGTCATGGTCGGCCGCGACATCGCCACGGTGGTGCTCCCCGACTCCACGCTCAAGGTGTTCCTCACCGCGTCAGCCGCCGTGCGCGCCGCGCGCCGTGCGGGGGAGATGGGGCGGCCGGATCGGACGGCGACGTACCTCGCCGAGATCGAGCGCCGCGACGCCGCCGATTCGGGTCGCGCGGTGGCACCCCTGCGTCGCGCCCCGGACGCGCTGGTGCTCGACACCGCCGAGCTCGACGTGAGCGGCTGCGTCGACGCCATCGTGACTGCCGTCCCGATACGGACGCAGCGGTGAGCACCTGGTTCTTCAACCCCGGCGCGAGCATCGCCGGGTGGTTCGTCTCGCTCGTGGGAGGTGCCACGATCATCGGCGACGAGCACGTCCCGAGCAGCGGGTCCTACATCCTGGTCGCGAACCACTGCTCGCTGGCGGACCCGCCGATCCTCGGCTGGGCGGTGGGGCGTCGCCACGGTCGCGTCATCCACTTCATGGCGAAGGAGGAGATGCGCCGCTGGCCGCTGATCGGCTTCCTGGCGGCTGCCTCCGGCACCTTTTTCGTGCGTCGCGGCGAGGGTGACCGCGCTTCGCAGCGCGTGGCGCTCGAGACGCTGGCGCGGGGCGAGCCGATCGGCATCTTTCCGGAGGGCACGCGCTCGCGCGACAGTCGCCTTTCGGAGGCGAAGGGCGGGGCCACGCTGCTCGCGATGCGCTCCGGAGCGCCGCTCCTCCCGGTCGGCATGGCCGGCAGCCAGCGCCTCTTCCCGGGAACGAGCCGGGTCCCGCATCGGACCCACCTCAGCATCACCATCGGCGAGCCGTTTCGGCTCGAGCACCAGCCGACGGGGCGGCTCGACCGCGCCTCGCTGGCGGCCGGGACCGAGCGGATCATGCGCGAGGTCGCGGCATTGCTGCCGGAGCAGCAGCGCGGTCGATGGGACGCGGCGAGCGGCTCCGCGGACTGAGGCACGGCTGCGCGTCCCACGTACCCCACCTAGAATGAAGGTCATGGCATCCCAAGCACCCACGCGCCCGGAGGTCCGCATCGCCGAGCGGGCCGGCTTCTGCTACGGCGTCCGGCTCGCGATTGACAAGGCGAAACACGCCCGCGAGGCGGGAAAGGACGTCACCACCCTCGGGCAGCTCGTCCATAACCCCGGCATCAAGGCCGACCTCTCCGACCGCGGGATCCGCACCGCCGACCTCGCCGACCAGGTGGAGGGTGGGACCCTCGTCATTCGTGCCCACGGCGTGCCGCGTACCGAGATGGAGGCGCTCTCCGGCAAGGCGGAGGGCCTGGAGGTGATCGACGCCACCTGCACGTGGGTGCTCCAGTCGCAGAAGGCCGCGCGGGAGCTGGCCGAGGCCGGCTACACCGTGGCCATCATCGGTCACGAGGACCATCCCGAGGTCAAGGGCGTCCGGTCGTACGCGGGCGAGAACCACGTGGTCGTGGACGACATGGACCGATCCACCTGGGACCGCGTCCCACGCACCAAGCGCATCGGCGTCCTGTCGCAGTCGACGATCCTGCCGCACAAGCTCGAGGAGTTTGCCGCGTTCTGCCTGCGCCGCTGCCACGACCTGCGGGTCGTGAACACCGTCTGCCCGGTCACGCTCACGCGCCAGGACGACAGCGTGAAGCTGGCGCGCGAGGTCGACGCCATGATCGTGGTCGGTGGCAAGAATAGCTCGAACACCAAGGAGCTGGCGGTGAAGTGCCGCGAGATCCTGCCCGATACGATCCACGTCGCCGATGTCGACGAGCTCGCCGCCGATTACGGCGAGTGGGTGCGCGGCAAGCCACGCATCGGCATCACCGGCGGGACCTCGACCCCCGAGGTCGATCTCGAGGCGGTCCGCGACCGCGTCCTGGAGCTCGCCGCCGCCTGACCGGGGTGGCGCCGGTGCTCCGCCGGACCAGCGCCTTTACGCGCGCGCCGCGCCGCGCGCTCCGAGCCGGCCCAGCCCCCGTACGACCACACGGTCGTACGAACGACCGGACTGCAGTTTCGCCGCGCGCCGGTACGACCACATGGTCGTACGAACGACCGCATTGCAGCCGCGCCGGCCCGCTGCATGACAAAGCAGTCATGCCGAAGGCCGATGAGCGCCCAGGGCGGTCGACCCTAGGACCGAGATGTCATACGGAAGGCCGAGCGGCCCGGTGGCACCGGCACAAGCAGGATTCCATCGGCCCCAAGCGCGTGCCCGGACTCGATCGCGCGGAGGATCGTGGCCGATGACGCCGGCAGCACCCGCCGGATCCCGTCGCCGAGCCCTGCCACGAGGTGTCGCATCCGCCGCGTGGCGGGTACTGCGATGACCAGCCGCACGCTCCGCTCGAGCGACTGTGCCAGCGCCTGCCGCTTCAGCTCGGCACTGCGCAGCTGGGCCTGGACGTCGACCAACCACCGCTCAACCTCGATGTGGATGACCTCGTGCGGCCCGACGAGCAGCAGATCTGCACAGCGACGATCCCCGGGCGCAACCGGCGCCTCCAGGCGGAGATGCCAGCTCGCATGTGCCCGGCGCGCAATGGAATCGACGAGCCCGAGTTGGCCGCTGTCACGCAGCGACAACCTGGATGCAGGGAAGAGGCGCAGGGAGAGATCGTGCCCGGCCGCCGCGGCGAGGGCGCACGCGATATCGAGGGTGGCACGTCGCCGCCCTCGCTCGACGAGGCTTACGAAGGACTGACTCAGACCGACCTTGCAGGCCAGCTGCGCCTGGGTCAGTCCGGCGGTGAGGCGCGCGATGCGCAGCTCACCGCCGAAGCGGGTGACGAGCGCGGCTGCACGGCGCCGACCGAGTGACGCGTGGCGGGTGAGGCGTCGTTTGACCACCGCGTGAGCATTGTCCGGGGCGGATTACTGGCGCCTCATCGGTGACTTAGTGCGACCGATTACGACTGCCATGTCTTACCGATGACCGCCTACCGCTGCACCGCCGTCATACGCATGACCGACCAGTCATGTGCATGAGCTGTCGGGGCCGGCCCACGACCGCGCCATGACCACCGAGTCATGGAACCACCCGCAGGCAGGCGTTGGGCGACGTTCATACGACCACGTCGTCATGACGGGGCTGGGTGGCCGGCCGCCGCCCTGCCGGCGGCTACCAGCCGGCCCGTGGCTAGTGGCAACGACCACTGCAACGACCACTGCAACGACCACGGCAAGGACCACGGCCGCAGTTCGGCCACCGGCCTCCCATGACTACGTGTCATCATCCGGCCCGTGTCGGGCCGGCCCGTGTCGGGCGGTGGGGCAGGCGGTCGGGCAGGAGATCGGCGAGGGAACGCCGCAGGACGTCGTAGCCGAGATGCTCGCGGCCGATGGCGAAGTTGTGCCGCGCGTCGCGCGCGCGCCGCACCGGATCCGCGAGGATGGCGCGCACATCGGCAACAGTGGCATCGGTGATGGCGCCGTCGATCTCGATCAGGCGCAGGCCGAGCGGGCGGATGTCGGCGTCGAACACGGCATAGCGGTTCACGACGACGGTTGAGCCGTAGAACAGCGCCTCCACCAGCGCGTTGCCGAAGCCCTCGTAGAGGCTCGGATAGGTGATGAGGTCGGCGGCGAGATACGCGTCGGAAAGCGAGTGGGCCGGGTTGAGCCGCTTCCCGACCAGGTCGGGCGCGAAGCGGTCGGCCGCGTAGCGCAGGCGTACGTTCCACCGGTCGGCGAGGCGCTCGAGGGCGACGAGATAGTCAGTGCCCTCGTCGCCGGCGGGGCTGGTGATGAGGAGGACCGCGTCAGGGTCGTCCAGCCGGCCCACGAGCTCGATCGCCAGCTCGATGCCCTTGCGCGGCACGACTCGTGTCGGCTGGACGACGAGCAGCGCATCCTCGCGCATGCCGAGCTCCCGACGCAGCTGGGCTCGCACCTGTGCCCGCCGGTCGGCACGGGGCGAGCGCTGGTCGAAGTCGAACACGTTCGGAACCACGGTGGACGCAAGCCCCCGCCGCTCGAGCAGCTGGCCGGCGGCGAGCGAGTTGATGCTCACATGGCGGACGTTCGGCA
>JBBRWZ010000014.1:0-39034 GCA_038248895.1 Candidatus Limnocylindria bacterium
GGCAGCCGCGGAGGCCGAGCATCGGGTTCTGCTCGCGCATCGCCTCGACGGCATGCAGCAGCTCCGTCGCCCGTTCGAGCTCGCCGGGGTCGATGTCCCTGCCATCGGCCTGCTGCGTCCGCAGGCGAGTCACCGTCTCGAGCAGCTCGTCGAACGAGGGCAGGAACTCGTGGAGCGGCGGGTCGATGAGGCGGATCACGACCGGGAGGCCGTCCATGGCCCGGAAGAGCCCGGCGAAGTCATCGGTCTGGAGCGTCTCGAGCTCGTCGAGCGCGGCATCGAAGACGCCGATCGCCTCGTTCTCGTCCGCGGACCGAGCATCATCGGTCCTGCGCTTGGCGGCGGTGGCGGAGTTGGCCGCCAGGATCATGCGCCGCACGGTGGGCAGCCGCTCCTCCTCGAAGAACATGTGCTCCGTCCGGCACAGACCGATGCCCTGCGCCCCGAACGCCCGCGCGCGCTCCGCGTCGCGCGGATAGTCGGCGTTCGCCCAGACCTGGAGGCGTCGCGTCTCGTCCGCCCAGCCGAGCAGCGTCGCAAGGTCGTGCTCGTCCTCGAAGCGCGCGTCGATGGTCGGCAGCTCGCCGGCGTAGATCTCGCCGGTGGTGCCATCGATGCTGATCATGTCGCCCTCGGCGACGGTGACGCTGCCGGCGCGCATCGTCCGTCCCGCGTAGTCGATGCGCAGGCTCTCGGCACCCGCAACACAGGGGAGGCCCATGGAGCGGGCAACGACCGCCGCGTGGCTCGTGGCGCCGCCGCGCGCGGTGAGGACGCCCTTCGCGGCAAGCATGCCGTGGACATCGTCGGGCGAGGTCTCGATGCGGACGAGGATGACGGGATCGCCCGCCTCCTTGAGCTCCACGGCACGATCCGGATCGAAGACCGCCTTCCCCGTGGCGGCGCCGGGCGATGCGTTGAGACCCTTGCCCAGGAAGCGGTCCTGCGCATCGGCCTTGGCGGCCTCGTCGAAGCGCGGCAGGAGGAGCTGCACGATCTGCGCGGGCTCGACGCGCTGCAGCGCCTCGTCCTTGCTGAGGATGCCCTCGCCCACCATGTCGACCGCGATCTTCACCGCCGCCGGCGCCGTCCGCTTCGCCGACCGGGTCTGGAGCATGTAGAGCGTGCCACGCTCGATGGTGAATTCGAGATCCTGCACGTCCCGGTAGTGGGTCTCGAGCTTGCGGCCGATCTCCTCGAACTGCGCGTACACCTCCGGCAGCTCGTCCCGCATCCGGCTGATCTTGGCGGGCGTCCGGACACCGGCGACGACGTCCTCGCCCTGGGCGTTGGTGAGGTACTCGCCGTACAGCTCGTTCTCGCCGGTGTTCGGGTCGCGCGTGAAGGCGACGCCGGTCCCGGAGTCCGAGCCCATGTTGCCGAACACCATCGTCACGATGTTGACGGCCGTCCCGAGGTCGTGCGGGATCTTGTTGAACTCGCGGTAGTCGTGGGCGCGCCTGCCGAACCACGAGTCGAAGACGGCGCGCACGGCGAGCTCGAGCTGCCGGTACGGATCGGTGGGAAAGTCGCTGCCGGTCTGCGCCTGGACGATCTCGGTGTACCGATCCGCCAGGCCGCGGAGGTCATCGGCGCTGAGATCCGTGTCCGCGGTCACGCCGCGCTCCTCTTTGAGCGCCTCGAGCGGCTCGTCGAACGCCGACGCCGGAATGTCCAGCACGATACGGCCGAACATGGCGGTGAAGCGCCGCCACGCGTCCCATGCGAATCGGTCGTTGCCGGTCAGCGCGATGAGGCCCTCGACGGTCTCCGGATTGAGCCCCAGGTTGAGAACGGTGTCCATCATCCCCGGCATGCTGAACGCGGCGCCGGAGCGGACGCTGACGAGGAGCGGGTTGGCCGTGTCGCCAAAGCCTTTGCCGGTGGCCGCCTCCACGTCCCGCATGTGCGCCACGATGTCGTCCCACAACCCGTCCGGGAGCTGCTTCCCCGCCGCGTAGTAGGCGTTGCACGCCTCGGTCGTGATGGTGAAGCCGGGCGGGACCGGGAGCCCCGCGTTGGTCATCTCGGCGAGTCCGGCACCCTTGCCGCCGAGGAGCTGGCGCATCTGCGCATTGCCCTCGGCAAACGTGTAGATGAGCTTGTCGGACTGCTGGCCGCCCTCAGCGGTGGGGTTGCTGGACGTCGTGGTCACGAGTGGCGCGTTCCTCGTAGGTGATGGTCGAAGGGAGGGTCCAGTGTAGCGCGGCCACCGCGCCGCTCCGATGGTGCACGCCACGCTTGCCCCGGCGAGAGCGCCGGGCGTCGCTACCAGTCGGTCGCACGTCGCGCGCGCGCCGTCAGCTGCCCGGCGAGAACGAATGCCGACGGCGTCTGCGGCGTGCGCAGCACCATGACGGCACCCTCCTCCAACGCCGTGCGCCGCAGCGTCCCGTCCGCCTCCCGGATGTGGAGCGTCCCGGGCCACGTCTCCCAGCCCAGCCGCGCGTAGAACGCGTTGCTCCCCGTGGCGAGCGCCCCGAGGGCGCGGTCCGCGGCGATGAGCGCACCGATGCGTCGCATCACCTCGGTCCCGAGACCGCTCCCCTGGCGCGAGGGCGCCACTGCGACCGCCTCCACGTACGCCGCCTCCATCTCGACCGGGCCGATGCGCAGCGTGCGACCGACGAGGCACGCGTGCGCGACGATCTCGTCACCGTCCGGAATGAGGACGTGCAGCGCCGGACCGATGCGCTCCCAGTACCCGTCCCACGGCTCGGCGAACGCGGCGGCGCAGAGCCGGTCCAGCGCCGCGAGCCGCGCCGCGCCAAGCTCGTCAGTGCGGGCGACGATATGGTCTTTCACCCCGCCAGGTGGATCCAGCCGGCGCGCAGCGCCAGGCTGAAGAGCGGCGGAACGGCCGCCAGCAGGCGCGACGGCCACGAGCCCCGCTGCGAGGCGAGTCGCCGCGCCTTCGCCACGACACGTTCGCGGTCACCGGCACCGGCGGACGCGACCAGCGACCGGTACTCGTTCAAGGCCGCGTTCGGATCCCCGGCCAGCCAGCGCGCGTCGGCCAGGGCCTCGCGGGCGGCGGCGGCGCCGCGGAGCAGCTCGGCGGCGAGCGTGGCGGCCTGGAGTGCGGCGCGCGCGTCGCCGGTCCGGATCAGGGCCCGCGACAGCGCCAGCTGGGCGGCGCCGTCGGACGGACGGAGGCGCACCGCCTGCCGCGCCGCTTCCACGCTCTGCGCTGCCTGGGCTCCCTCCAGCCGCTCGTTCGCCTCGGCCAGCAGCCACGCCGGCTGCCGCGGGTCGTTGCGGGCGAGGCGGCCGAACTCCGCCGCCGCCTCCCGGTGCGCGCCCCGACGCGACAGCACCTCGCCGAGGAGCTCGCGATAGCGAATCTCGTCCGGGTCGAGGCGGACCGCCGCCTGGGCATGCTCCTCCGCCTCGTCGAGACGATCGAGCGCAAGAAGCGCCTGCGCCCGCAGCTCATGGGCGGCGTCATCGCCCGGCCGCGCGGCGAGGATCGCGTCGGAGAGACCGAGCACGCTTGCGTGGTCCCCGCTCGCTGCCGCGGCACGGAGCGCATCGAACGTGGGGGGGGTCACGTGCTGAAATCCGAGGCCGCCGACCGGCTCGTCATGGTCCGCGTGATCCGCCATCCATGCTCCGGCTCCACGCGCCACGCGTGCGCCATCCGGCCGTGGACGCGCTCGACCTCGCCGGTCGTCCGCTCGCGCCGTGTCTCGATGAACGGGCCCACGACGACCGCCAGCGGCGGTACGACGTCGACGAGCTCGTGCCTCGGCTCGAACGAGAGCGTCTCGTACAGCTCGGCGAACTCGGCGAAGGCAGCACCGATGGCCTCGGGACCGATGATCGCCGGCTCCTCCGGCCAGAGCAGCTGTGCGTCGTGGGTGTACCAGCGCCCGAGCGCTGCCCCGGCATCATGCCGAAACTCGTCGTCGAACAGCGCCAGCGCCCGTTCGAACGCCGCTCGATCACTACGCATCGGTATCCGCGCGGGCAGCCGGCGAGCCCTCCCAGGCCGACCGGCCGGCGACGAGGTCGACGATGCGTTGCGGGATGTGGTCCAGCGAGACGCGCTCCTGGGTCATCGAATCGCGCTCGCGGATGGTCGCGGCGCCGTCCTCGAGCGACTCGGGATCGACGGTGATGCAGAACGGCGTCCCGATCTCGTCCTGGCGGCGATAGAGCTTGCCGATGCTCGCCGTGTCGTCGTACGTCGCGGCCAGCGACTGCTTCAGGTCGGCGGTGAGCGCACGGGCGCGTGCGACGAGCTCCGGCCGATTCCGCAGCAGCGGCAGGACAGCCGCCTTCACCGGAGCCAGCTCGGGCCGGATCCGCAGCACGACGCGCTTCTCCTTCGCCAGCTGCTCCTCGGCGTACCCGTCGACGAGCACGGTGAGGACCGCTCGATCGACCCCCGCCGCGGGCTCGATGACGTACGGCACGACATGCTCACTGCTCGCCTCGTCGAAGATCGCGAGCTTCTTGCCGCTCGCCGCCGCGTGCGCCTTGAGGTCGTAATCGGTGCGGTCGGCGATGCCCTCGAGCTCCGACCATCCGATCGGAAACTGGTACTCGATGTCGGTCGTCTGCCTGGAGTAGTGCGATAGTTCGTCCCGGTCGTGGGGGCGGAGGCGGAGCCGCTCGGGATCGATCCCCAGCACATCGGTCCACCAGCGGTGGCGCTCCTCGACCCAGTAGGCGAACCATTCATCCTCGTCACGGGGATGGACGAAGAACTCCATCTCCATCTGCTCCAGCTCGCGGTCGCGGAAGATGAAGTTGCCCGGCGTGATCTCGTTGCGGAAGCTGCGTCCGATCTGCGCGATCCCGAACGGCAGCTTGCGCCGCATGCTCGTCGCCACGTTGTCGAACTGGACGAACATCGCCTGCGCGGTCTCGGGCCGCAGATAGGCGACCGATGCCGACTCGGCCACCGGTCCCACGTGGGTGGCGAACATGAGGTTGAACTGGCGCGCCTCGGTGAGCGTCCCCTTCATTCCACAGTTCGGGCAGGCGATCTCCGCCGGCGGCCCCTTGAGGTCGTCCTCGCGGAAGCGGTTCTTGCAGTTGCGGCAGTCGACCATGGGGTCGCTGAAGCCGGCGACATGGCCACTCGCCTCCCAGACCCGCGGGTTCATGATGATCGCGGCGTCGATCCCCACCACGTCGTCCCGGAGCGTCACCATCCGGCGCCACCAGGCGGCTCTGATGTTGTTCTTCAGCTCGACGCCGAGCGGGCCGTAGTCCCAGAAGCCGGCCATGCCGCCGTAGATCTCGCTCGAAGGGAAGACGAATCCGCGTCGTTTGGCGAGGCTGACGATGACGTCGAAGTTCGGGGCTGGCACGATGGGTGACGAGGCTCCTGCTGTGGGCCGTGGAGTCTAGCGGAGGCAGTGGCTGCGGCTGCGGCACTGGCGCGGTGCCCGAATTCTGATCGTCGTGACCGGCGTCGTGGGCCATCTCGGTCGCGCGGCTGCGTTTCCGAGCGTGCCGAGCACGGGTTCCTCCTGGCTAACGCGGTTCCTCGGTCGGGATGATCACTTTTCGAGCACGCGGGCGATTTCAGCGCTGCATCAGGCTGTCGCCGGACTCAGGCGGGGTCGGAGGCCATGTTCGCGCCGGCCCGCACATCCGCGCTCACGCTCGCGCCAGCGGCCGTGGCTCGCTCGCGGGACTCGACCTCCTCGAGAAAGTCGCGCGAACGAAGCTCGCGCTCGAGGACGGCGGAGATGGTCGCGTGGAGCAGCCGCTCCGTCTCCCGGGCGGGCGCTCCCTCGAGTCGCAGCCGGAGCACCGCGGTGAGCCCGGACCGCTGGAGGTGCCGCAGAACCTTGAGCGCGTCGTCGGAGATGGGTCGCGCGGCCAGCGCCGCGTGGCCGCAGGTCACGCACAGCACGCCACCGGCGACCGGCGAGAAGACGTTGCCGCCCGGCGCGATCTCCGCGCCGCATTCAAGGCAGCGGGTGAGCGCCGGCCGGAAGCCCATCGCGTCGAGGAGATGGAGCTCGAACCAGCGCGCCACGACATCGCGCGAGACGAGATCGGCCGGGACGTCGAGCGCGGACAGCGCCTGCGCCAGCAGCACGAACGCGGCATGTGCATCGGCGCGCTCCTGGCAGAAGCGATCGGTCAGCTCGGCCACATACCAGGCCGTCGCCGTCGAATGCAGGTCCTCGCGCAGGCCGAGATGGGGATCCTCGATCGACGTCGAGGTGATGACGTCGAAGGTGCGCCCAACGGCGAGGACGAGATGGACGTCCGACATCGGCTCGAGTCCCCCACCGATCCGCGACCGCGTCCGTCGGACGCCCTTGCCGACCACCTTGAGCTTCCCGTTGCGCGGCGTCAGAACGGTCAGGACGCGGTCCGCCTCGCCCAGGTCCATGGCGCGCAGCACGATCGCCTCCGTCTTGTAGAGCCGTCCCCGGGGGCTCACGAACGCACGCCCATCATCGGTCGGCAGGAAACTTGCTAATCTGCGGTAACATGATCCGAGTACGCCGGCGCGGCGTATCAGACACCGAGTACAAGGACGCGCACCATGGCACTCCTCGACCTCGGGTACGCTTCTGGCGTGGACATTCGCAGGGAGTTTACGCGTCTCCTCGACGACATCGAGTCGGAGATGCGATCCGTCCTGCGCGAGCGCGACGGGCACGCCCGTCCCCTCTACGAGCAGCTCGCCTACCACCTCGGCATCGACCAGGCGGACGGACGACGCGGCAAGCGCATCCGCCCGCTGCTGGGCCTCCTCGCGTACCAGTCGCTCACCGGCGAGTACCACCCCGCCCTGCCCGGCGCCGCCGCGGTGGAGCTGGGCCACAACTTCAGCCTCGTGCACGACGACATCGAGGACGGCGACCGGGAGCGTCACCACCGACCGACGCTGTGGGCCATCTGGGGCGTGCCGCTGGCGATCAACGCGGGCGACGCGCTCTTCGCCCTCTCGCGGCTCGCGCTTTACCGCCTCCTCGACGGTGGCTTCAGCGAGCGACGCGTGCTCGCCCTCATGCGCGTGTATGACGAGACGTGTCTCGCCCTGTGCGAGGGCCAGTACCTCGACATCAGCTTCGAGCGGACCACCGACGTCGGGGTCGACGCCTACCTCGAGATGATCGGCAAGAAGACCGCGGCGCTGCTCGGCGCATCGGTCCAGGCCGGCGCCATCCTCGCGACAGACGACGCGGACACCATCGAGGCCTACCGGCGCTTCGGGTACGACCTGGGCCTTGCGTTCCAGATGGCCGATGACGTCAAGGGCACGTTCTGGACGACCGACCAGTCGGGCAAGCCGGCGGCCGGTGATGTTCGGCGGCGCAAGAAGACGTTGCCGCTCGTCTGGGCGCTCGAGCACGCCGATCGCGACGACGCCGGACGGCTCCGCGAGTTGTATGCGCCGTCCGAGACGCCCCTCTCGGACGCCGAGACGGAGGAGGTGTACGCCATCCTCGCCCGATCCGGCGCGCGCGATCACGCGCTCGCCGAGGCGCGGCGCTACCGGGACCTGGCGCTGAGCGGCGTCGACGCCCTGCCGATCACCGCCGAGCGCAGGACGCAGCTGCGGACCGTGATCGAGACCGTGATCGCGGCATGAAGTCGCTTCTCGGCTGGCTGGGCCTCAGCTTTCTGCCCGCGGCGGGCGGGATTGCCTTCCCGGCGCCGGACTACTACCGCGCCCTGCGCCGTCCGTCCTGGGCGCCGCCACCGTGGCTGTTCGGGCCCGCCTGGACGCTCCTCTACACGTTGATGGGGATCGCCGCGTGGCGCGTGGCACGCCGTCCGGACGGGAGCGGCGCGTTGCGCCTCTATCGGGCGCACCTGGTCCTGAACGCCGCCTGGACGCCGATCTTCTTCGGCCTTCGCCGCCCCGACCTGGCACTCGCCGAGATCGCCGCGCTGTGGCTGTCGGTGCTGATCACCACGCTGGCGTTCCTGCGGCGAAGCACCGTGGCGGGCGTGCTGCTGCTTCCCTATTTGGCCTGGACGAGCTTTGCCGCCGCGCTGAACTTCGAGATCTGGCGCCGCAACCGGTGACGCGTCAGTTCGGCTGAGCCTCCAGCTCCTCGACCGCTCGCTCGGTCTCGCGTCGCGGTCGCGAGCCGATGACCTTCGACACGCGCCGCGAGTCGGCGGCCTCGACCCGCAGCGTCACGTCGTGGAACGGCACCTCCTCGCCGGGCAGCGGAATGCGCCCGGTGCGATGGATGACGAAGCCGCCGACGGTGTCGTACGCCTCCTCGTCATCCTCCTCGTCGTCACCCATGTCGAAGAGGTCGCGCAGGTCGTCCATGCTGACCCGCCCATCGAGCCGGTAGGCGAGCAGCGTCTCCGACTCGATCACTTCGACGAGCTCCTCCTCGGAGTCGTACTCGTCCTGGATCTCACCGACGATCTCCTCGACGAGGTCCTCCATGGTGATGAGCCCCGCCGTCCCGCCGTACTCGTCGACGACGATGGCGATGTGCCGCTTCGCCAGCTGCATCTCGTGCAGCAGCTCGTCGATCCGCTTCGACTCGGGGACGTAGACGGGGGTGCGCACCAGCGACCGGATGTCGATCTCATCGGTCCCGTTGTGGTCGCTCCCGTTACGCTTGAGGTAGGGCAGCAGGTCCTTGGCATAGAGGACGCCCACGATGTTGTCGAGGCTCTCCTCATAGACCGGGATGCGCGAATGTCCGGCCCGGACGATCACGTCGAGGACATCGTCGAGCACCGATGTCGCCTCCACGGCCCTGATCCCGATGCGCGGCACCATCACCTCGTGGACGCTCTTCTCGCCGAGCTCGATGACACCGTGGATCATCTCCTTCTCGTCCTCCTCGATGCCGCCCTGCTCGGAGCCGCTCTCGACGAGGCTCTTCAGCTCCTCCGTCGAGAGGTAGCCGGCCTGTGGCCGTTCGCGTCCACCGAGGAGGCGGACGAGCACCAAGCTGATGCTCGAGACGACCCAGACGACGGGCCGCAGGATCCGATCGAGCCCGGCCAGGGGCCGTGCCACGGCGAGGGCCAGCCGCTCCGGGAAGGCGAGCGCCAGCGTCTTCGGCACGAGCTCGCCGACGATGATCGTCAGCATCGCGACGAGGAGCGTCACGGCGATGAACGCGATCGTGTCCGCGGCATCCTTGATGAAGCCGAGCGGGATGAGGGCGATGACGTCGGAGAGGGCCTGCGAGAACGAGACGGCGCCGAGCGCGCCGGCGAGGAAACCGAGGAAGGTGATCCCGACCTGGATGGTGGCGAGGAACCGCGACGGGTCCTCGGTGAGGCGCTGCGCGGTCTGGGCGGATCGGTTGCCTTCCTCCGCCAGCTGCGCCAGGCGATGGCGCTTGACGGTGATCAGCGAGATCTCGCTCGCGGCGAAGAACCCGCTGATCAGGATGAGGATGGCGACGATGGCGAGATCGAAGGCGGGATTGCTCCCGCCGCCGCTACTGCTGCCTTCTGGCATGGATGTGGGCCGCTATGCCTCCACCTGCGGTGTTCCATCGGTCGGCGCCGCCTCGGCGCCCTCGGTGACGTGGTCGTCGGAATCGGTGGCCCCGGGTCGCGCGTCGACGGGCCGCGCCGGCATGCCGACCACCAGCGTCCCCGGGGCGACGTCCCGGGTCACCACCGCGCCGGCGCCGGTGCGCGCACCCTCGCCGAGGGTGACCGGTGCGCGGAGCAGGGTCGCGACGCCGAGAAAGGCGCCGTCGCCGATGACGGTGCGATGCTTGGCGGTCCCGTCGTAGTTGGCGGTGACCGTCCCGGCACCTACATTGACATCGCGCCCCACCTCGGCGTCCCCGAGATAGCTGAAGTGGTGCTGGCGCGTGCCGGCGCCCACCCGGCTGGCCTTGATCTCCGCATAGTTGCCGATCTCCGTCCGCGCACCGATCTCCGAACCCGGACGCAGATGGCTGAACGGCCCGATCTGCACGTCCTCCGCCACCGTCGAGGACTCGACGACGCTCGCCCAGACCAGGCTCCGCGCCCCGATCGTCGAGTCGTGGACCTGCGCGAATGGACCGATGATCGCCCCGGCCGCGATCCGCGTCGCCCCGACAAGCACCGAATGCGGTTCGATGCGCGCGTCCCGGCCGATCTCGACCGCAGCGTCGATGAACGTGCTCGCGGGGTCGACGATGGTGACGCCGGCGCGCATGTGGCGATCCCGGATCGCGTCGCGCATGAGGCGCTCGGTCGCCGCGAGCGTCACGCGATCGTTGATGCCCACCGTCAGCTCCGCGCGGTCGGCGACGACGACCGCCACCCGACGCTGGCCGGCGCGGGCCAGTGCCACGAGATCGGTCAGGTAGTACTCGCCCGACGGTGACGCCGCAATCCGACCCAGGTGGCCGCGCAGCCACGCCGCGTCGAAGCAGTACGCACCGACGTTGATCTCACCGATGCGACGGATCGCCTCGTCGGCATCCGTCTCCTCCACGATCGCGGAGGCGTCGCCGGCCTCGTCACGCAGCACGCGCCCATAGCCGCGGGGATCGGGCACCGCGGCGGCGAGGAGCGCGATGGCCGCGCCGGCGGAGGCTTGCGCAGCGAGGAGATCGGTGAAGACGCCGCCCGGCAGCAGCGGTGCGTCACCCATGGTGACGACGATCTGCTCGGCGTCCTCCGGGATGCGGCCGAGGCCGACACGGACGGCATCGGCCGTGCCGAGCTGCGGCTCCTGGACCGCGATCGCGACGTCCGCGCCGAGGGCCGCCTCCACGGCGTCCGCCCCATGGCCGGTGACGACGACGCGATCGTCGATGCCGGCCGCCGCGAGCGCGTCGAGCACGTGGATCACCATCGGCCGTCCGGCGAGCGGATGGAGCACCTTGGGGAGCGCCGAGCGCATCCGCGTGCCCTGGCCGGCGGCCAGGACGATGGCGGCAGTCTTCACGAGGGGCGCATCGTATCGGCGGCATCGGGCGCGGTCAACCGGAAGCGCCCTCGCCGGCCAGGGCCACCATCTCGATCTCCACCAGCGCGCCCTTGGGCAACGCACGCACCGCAACCGTCGATCGCGCCGGGAATGGCTCGGAGATGGTGCGACCGTACACCTCGTTGACGGCCGCGAAGTCGTCCATGTCGGCGAGGAAGATCGTCGTCTTCACGACATCCTCGAATCCGCTGCCGGCAGCCTCGAGGACCGCTGCCAGGTTGGTGAGGGCGCGTTCGGTCTGCGCCTGGACGCCGTCGGCCAGGTCGCCGGTCACCGGGTCCGCTCCGACCTGTCCGGCCGTGAAGAGGAGTCCGCCGGCCGCCACGCCCTGGCTGTAGGGACCGATCGCGCCGGGGGCGCGATCGGTGCTGATGATCCTGCGTTCGCTCATGCGTCGATGCTAGCCGCCGCGCGCCGCATCGCGCAGGTCATGGCGCGCACGCCATCCCGAGCCAGCCGCGCGACGACGCGCGCGCCGTGGTCGGGATCCTCGACGACGGCGAACAGCGTCGGACCACTGCCGGTGAGGCGCGGCGTCACGCCGGTCGCCGTCACGAGCGCCAGCAGGTCGTCCAGCTCCGGCCGCAGCCGGCGAGCGGCCGCCAGCAGGTCGTTTGCGCCGTGCTCGAGCGCGTCGGCGACGGTGGCGACGGGCACCGCCTGCCAATCCTCGGCACGCGATGCCGTGAAGACATCGACGGTGGCCAGGCCGAAGGGCGGGTGGACGAGGACGAGGCGTCGCTCGTCCGCAGCCACCGGCAGCGGGTCGATCCGCTCCCCGATCCCGCGCACCCGGCCGGCGGCCACGCCGGCGGCGAAGAACGGCACGTCCGCGCCGATCGCCGCGAGCTCCGCCACCTCCGACCGCGTTGCGTCGCCGGCCGCGGTCCAGGCACGGCCGAGCCGCCACCCGGCGGCCGCATCCGAGGAGCCGCCTCCCAGCCCCGCGGCGGCGGGGATGCGCTTCTCCAGCGTCAGGCACGCCAGCGCGGCGTGCGGATCGCCGCCCAGCCCCGCGGCGAGGCCGCGCCAGGCAAGGTTGTCCTCCGGGCGCAGCGGCACGTCCGGCACCGGCTCGCCGGCGGCATCGGTGACCCGCAACCCGGAGCACCCCCGCGTGAGGACAAGCCGATCGGCGAGCTCGAGCAGCACCATGACCGAGTCCAGCTCGTGGTACCCGTCGTGGCGCCGACCCGCGATGTGGAGTGACAGGTTGAGCTTGGCGGGCGCCTCGATCGCGAGCGGCGTCACGCGGGCACCTCGATGCGGGTCGCGAGACACGCCCATTCGGCGACGCTCAGCGTCTGCGGGCGACGCTCGGCGTCGACGCCGCATGCCGCGAGGGCCAGCTCGAGCGCCCCGCGGTCCAGGCCGAGCTGACGCGCCAGCCCGTTGTGGATCTGCTTGCGCCGCTCCCTGAAGCCGGCCTGCACGACCCGCACGAAGCGTTCGCGATCGTCGCCGGCGGCGACGATCGGCCGCGGGCGGCGGACGAGCCGCAGCACCGCCGAGTCGACGTCCGGCACGGGCTCGAACGCGGCCGCCGGAACGCGGGCCACGACCTCGGCAGTGGCGATGTTCTGGGCAAAGGCGGAGAGGTAGCTCATGCCGCCGGGGGGCGCGGCGACGCGCTCCGCCACCTCGAGCTGGACGAGCATGACGATGCGCTCGGGCGGCGACGCCGCGCCAAGGAACGCATGCAGCAGCGGGCTCGTGATGCTGTACGGGATGTTGGCGACGACCTTGTACGGGCCATCGCCGGCGACGTCGCGTGGATGCAGCGTCAGCGCATCGGCCTCGATCAGCTCGAATCCGGGCACATCCCCGAGCTCGCGGCGCAGCCAGGCGGCAAGCCGCGCGTCCAGCTCCACCGCGATGACCGATGCGCCGGCCGCGAGGAGGCGGCGCGTCAGCACCCCCAGCCCCGGGCCGATCTCGACCACGCGCTCTCCCGGCGAGAGCGCCGCGGCGTCGACAATGGCGTCGAGCGCCACGGGGTCGGTGAGGAAGTGCTGCGAAAGGCTCTTCCGCGGGCGCAGCCCCTCGGCGGCGAGGAGACGTCGCAGCTGCCCGGGCGTCGGCGGGATGAGGCGGTCGGGCGCGAGTGGGTCGGACGCCAGCGGATCGGGCGCCAATGGGCCGGTCATGCCGTGCTCCACGCCAGCGCGAGGTTCGGGATCGCCTCGAGCGAGGGATCGGCGCGTTCCCCGGCGACGTAGCGGAAGCCGCCCGCCGCGCCGATCATCGCCCCGTTGTCGGTGCACCAGGCCGGCGGGGGCACGAGCAGCTCGAGCCCATCGGCGGCCAGCCGCTGGCGGAGCACGTCACGCAGCGCGCGATTCGCGGCCACGCCCCCACCGAGCGCCACCGCCGCGACCTCGTGGGCGCGCGCGGCGGCAACCGTCTTGGTGGCCAGCGCGTCGACGACTGCCTCCTCGAAGGCAGCGGCGAGCCCATCGACCGGGATCGGCTGCCGCCGTTCGCGATAGCCCTCCACCTCCCGCAGAACCGCGGTCTTGAGGCCGGAGAAGCTGAAGTCGTAGGTGCCCTGCGTCCGCGCCCGGGGGAAGCGCGTCGCCGGTGACGCACCGACGGCGGCGGCCGAGATCGCCGGCCCGCCGGGGTACGGAAGGCCCAGCAGCCGGCCGACCTTGTCGAATGCCTCCCCGGCGGCATCGTCGACGGTCTGGCCGAGCAGCGTGTAGCGGCCGTGGTCGCGCATCAGCACGAGCTGGGTGTGCCCGCCGCTGACCACGAGGCAGAGCAGCGGAAACGAGGGCTCCGGTGGCAGTGGCGCCGCGACGTCGGCATCGGTCAGCCAGTTCGCGTAGATATGGCCCTCGATATGGTTGACCCCGACGAGCGGCAGCCGATGCGCGACCGCCAGCGCCTTGGCGACGTTGACGCCCACCAGCAGCGAGCCGATGAGGCCCGGGCCGTAGGTGACCGCGATGGCATCGATCTCCTCCCATCCGCGGCGCGACTCGGCGAGTGCCGCCTCGATCGTCGGCACGATCCAGCGCAGCTGCTGCCGGGCGGCCACCTCCGGCACGATGCCGCCGGTCGCCGCGTGGAGCGCGATCTGCGTCGCCACCTGGTTCGCCTCGATGCGGCGCCCGTCCACGACCACGGCGACCCCGGTCTCGTCGCAGCTGGACTCGATGGCGAGGATCCGCGGCGGACTCATGACGCCGCGCTCCCTGCGGCACGCGTGCGCTCGACGCCGAGCAGCAGCTGCATCGACGCGCCGCCGAGCTCGGGGGTGGTCATGATGAGCGCGTCCTCGCCATCATCGGTGTAATAGCGTGGTCGTCGGCCCACCTCGACGAAGCCGAAGCGTTCGTAGAGGCGTCGCGCCGGCGCATTGCTGGGCCGGACCTCGAGCGTCATGCGGGCTGCGCCGAGGGCGACGGCCAGGTCCGCCACGGCGAGGAGCAGCCGGAGCGCGACCCCGCGTCGTCGCTGGTCGGGGTGCACGCCGAAGGTCGTGATGTGGGCATCGTCGACCATGAGCCACACGCCGGCGAACCCGATGGGCACGCCGTCGTCCTCGGCGACGAGGTAGCGTGCGAGCCGGTTCCCGGCGAGCTCCTGGCGGAACGCCTGCTCCGGCCACGGCTCGTTGAAGCTGGCCCGCTCGATCTCGTGCACGGCCGGGATGTCGGCCATGCGCATGGCGCGCACGCTGACGCGGTTGGCGATCGTCATGGACCGATGCCGCGCGGTGCGCGCAGATAGGCGGGCTCGAGGGTGCGAAGGTCATCGCCGGCCGGGTCAGCCGCCAGCCGCGCCGCCGCGATGGTGGCGATCGCCATGGCGGCCTGCAGCGGCGGCACGCTGCGCTCGAGGCCAAACGCGACGGCGAGCTCGTGCGGCGCGATGACCACGGCATCGCGGCCGCTGACCTGGTCGCGCTCGACGAGGACCGGCGCGCTGGCGCCGCGCTCAAGGAGGTAGGCATCGCGCGCACCGGCGCGGGCCACCGCCCCCGCCGCGCCCGGCTCGGCGGCGAGCCACGCCTCGAGCGACGGGACGGCGACGATGGGCACGCCCAGGCCGAGGGCCACTCCCTTGCCGATGCTCATTCCCACCCGGAGGCCGGTGAACGACCCCGGTCCGATGCCGACGGCGACCGAGGTCACGTCGGTGATCGCCCGCCCCGCGGTATCCAGCAACGCGAGGAGGCGAGGCAGCAGCTCGCTCCCCTGCCGCCGCCCGGCAGTCCATCCCGCATGAGCGACGATGGTTCCATCGGGTCCGGCGATCGCCAGCGACAGGTCGGTCGACGCGCTCTCGATCGCGACGATCATGCGGGCGTCGCCAGCGCGCGTTCCGCGAGCCGGGCATGCTCGATCCCGGTGGCGGCCCAGCTGATGATGCGCTCGTCGTCGCCGGCGGCGGGCTCGATGGTCAGCTCGATGCGCTCGTCGGGGAGCCATCCGGCAAGGCGGTCCGCCCACTCGACCACGGTGACCCCGTCCGCGGCGCGATCGTCGAGGAGGCCGGCGGCGAGCAGGTCCTCCGGCTCATCGAGGCGATACGCGTCGGCGTGGAAGAGTCGCAGCCGACCGGCATGCTCGTTCATCAGCACGAACGTGGGGCTGTTGACGACGCCCGCAACGCCCAGGCCATCGGCGATGCCCTTGGTGAGCTGGGTCTTGCCGGCGCCGAGTGGGCCGATGAGCGCGATCAGCGTGCCAGGCACGGCGGCGGCGCCGACCATCCGTCCGACGGCGTGGGTATCGGCGGCGGCGTGGCTGCGGAGCACTCCCCGCAGGGAGCGAGCGGCGGCGGGCATGACGCGACCGAGCGTACCATCGGTCGCCCTCAGGCCGGCTCGGACACCGCCTCGAGGTTGGCCAGTGGCACCGGCGCGAGGTGCCCGTCGTCGAAGCGGACGAGAGCCGTGCGTGCGGGGATCCCCGACGGGGCGGCATGCAGGCCATCGAGCATCGCGACGACCGTCCCGCTCTGTCCCTGGAACGGCCGTCGATGCGCGATCGCGCGGTCGCCCACCATCGGCAGCGGATGACGCTCCGGCGGAGGATCGGCATCGTGCACGTAGAGGAGGCGATCCGCGCCAACGAGGCTCGCCATCCGTCCCGCCTGGCGGCGGAACCAGTCGAAGAGCGACGGATCGAAGCCCACCTTCCCGAAGCCCTCGAGCAGGATGAGCGAGAACGCCCCGGTCATCCCGCCGAGCTCGCGCCGCCGGCGCTGGATCGACTCGAAGTCGCGCAGCTCCTTGTCGAGGACGCCGCCGAGGACGATGCCGGCCACGCCCATGGCGCGCGCCCTGGTGAGCGTCTCGGCCGACGCGCGCGAGCCGCCGACGACGATTCGCCCGGCCTTCGCGACGTCGATGGCCGCGGCGCGCAGCTCCTCGGCCGGCTCGTGCACCGCCAGCACCAGCTCGCCATGCACCGCCTCGCCGCTGCCGGCGATCCCGGTCAGGAGCGCGCCAGGGACCTCGACGCTGATGCCGTGCCGATCCACCGAGCGCACGCGGCCGGCCACATGGCCGACGATCGGCTCCTCTTCACCGAGCGGCGCCACGAGCAGGGTCCCATCGATCCGCGATCCGCCGAGGAAGATCCCCGTCACCGGCGACCGCACCTCACGCCGGCCGGCACGCGCCAGGACATCGCCGGCCGCCACCCGGGCGCCGGGGTCGACGGTGGCGTGGCCGGCGACGTCCGACGCGCGACGTCGCAGCCGAGCCGCGGCGGGAATCGCCACCGGATGCTGGGCCGTGCGGCGCACCGCGAGCACGGCATCCGCGCTGACCTCCGCCCCCACATCGACGGTTGGCTCGGAGCCGGGTGGCAGTGGCACGCGGTGCACGGCGGGGCTCACCCCGCCAGCTCCCAGGAGCCTGAACGCTCCTCGGCCAGCGCGTCGCGCCACGCGGCGAGCACGGCCCGTCGATCATCGAGTCGCCTCGGCAGGCCCAGCGGGACATCGCGCGCATCCAGGACGATGCCGACGCTGCCGCCGCTCACCTGGCTCGTGACGCGCGTCGTGCGACGTGGGCCGCCCAGCGACACGCCGTTGCCCAGCTCGATCTCCACGTCCGCGTGCGACCCGCGTGGCAGCGGCTCGACGACCAGCTGACCGGCACGGACCTCGAGCCGCTGCTCGCCCCATCCGGCGCGCCGGATGCGCACCCGCATCGCGACCGCGCCGGCGCGCACGCCGCGGCACACGACCGCCGTCCCGAGCGGGACGAGCGCGTCGCCGATGACCGAGGCGAGACCCTCGGCGATCTCGTCGTCCGGCAGCGAACCGAGCGGTGCCAGCGCGCCCGCCGCATCGACGGCGAGCTGCGTCACGCCGAGCGGACGAAGGCCGTCGAGCAGCAGTCCCGCTGCCTGCCACGGCGTCGGGGCGGCGGCGATCACGCGCCCGGTCCCGATCACCAGGTCGAGGCCGCCGAGGCCGCCCTCGTCCGCCGCAATCTGCTCCAGCCGCAGCCGCGCGGCGCCCTGGGCGACGGCCAGCTCGTCCTTCGTCTGCGGCAGGGCCGCCGGCCGCGCGCGCTGGTTCTGCAACGCGTCCGCGACCGCCAGCTCGTCGATGGCCAGGTCGAGGCCGCGGGCGATGCGCGACGCGACCCCGCTCACGGTGAGCAGCGGCGACCCGGTCCCGCCGGCCGCGTAGATGCGCCCAGTGGCCGTGCCGTCGGCCTCGGATCGCACCCATGTCGCGTACTGCGCCCCGATGTCCACGCCGGCGGTGCGCAGTCCCGTCAGGCGCGCCACCTCGGCGATGCCGCGCCGGAAGGCGATCGGTGCCAGGCGGCGCACGCCGCCCGGCTCGACGAGCATCTGGAGCAGGTCCTCCAGGTGGCGCCGCAGCGGCTCGGCGTCGCCGCCCTGCTCGGTCGCCCGGGGATTGGGGACCACGACGAGCTCCGGACCGATGAGTGCGGCGACGGCGTCGCCCATGCGCTCCGAGCCCGCCCACAGGACCGGCCCCGCCTCCGGCTCACCGTGGCGCGCCGCCGCCACCAGCGAGGCAAGCTCGAGCGCCTGTTCCGAGACGGCATCGTCGAAGCCACCGGCGAGGAGCCACGCATCGGCGCCGGCACGCTGCAGCGCCGCGAGGCGCTCGAGGAGCGATCGGCCGTCGTCCACCGTCACTTCCTGGACCACCAGCCAGCCAGCCGCCTCCGCCGCGCGTCGTGCGGCCGCACCCGATACGTCCCGCGACACGGCGGCGAGGACGAGCCGGCCGGGACGCGAAGGTGTCCCGCACGCGATGCGCGGCAGGCGGCTGAGGAGCATCCGCAGGCTGTCGGCGAGGCGTCGGTCCACCGCCTCCTCGAGGGTCGCGGCCAGGGCGTCGAGCATCGCCCGGTCGCCCCACGCGGTCGGTACCGATGCCTGCGCCGCAATCCGCCACCGCCCGCGGATGCGGGCGACGAGGGCCGCCTTCGTCCAGGCCGATCCGACGTCGACGAGGAGCGATGCGTCGGCGATGGGGATGCCAACACCCTCCGGCGTCGCGCCGGTCATCGGCCCATCCCGAGCCACTCGGTCCCCAGGAACGCAAGGCGATCCGAGAGGAGGACGATCCGCGCCAGAACGAGGTAGCCCAGCCAGACGCCCACGCCGCCGAGGATGAGCCATCGACCGATGCCGCCGAGGAGCCGCATGCCGGCCGATCGCGGCGCGCCATGCAGGAAGGCGATGAGCACGAGGGACGCGATCACCGCGGTGGCGAGGCCGCCGCCCAGCGAGGCGAGACCGACCCCCGGTGGCGGCACCGTCCCGATGATCTGCGGCAGCACGGTGCCGACCATCGCTCCGCCGAGAGCGAAGGCGGCCGTCCCACCGACGAGGATCGCAACCGGCGCCGCGCCCATCCAGCGCGGCAGCCACGGCGACCCGACGAGCACGCCGCCGAGCACGAGCGCCACGACCGCGAGCGGGTTGCCCGCCGGATCCGAGACGAGAGGCGCCACGAGGCGCGGCACGAGGACCTCGCGGATGGCGAGCAGGGCGAGGTACCCGGTGAGCATCCCTGCCAGCAGCCGCTGGGCCCAGAGAAAGGGACGTCGCGCGCCGACAAGGATCGACCAGCTGAGCAGCGTGGCGGCCGCGGCGACCCACACCCCGAGCGTGGCCCAGCCCTCCGGCCAGCCGAACCCGCTCATCGCGACGTGCCCGCGGCGCCCGGTCGCGCCGCCGCCTCAGCCAGGACGAGCAGCGTGAGCACGATGCCCAGCAGGACTGGGAACGCGGCCGGGGGGAGATCGGTGATCCTGACCGCGGCGCGCGCCTCCGTCGGCGTGGCGTCGTCGCGCACGATGGCAACGTAATCCGCGACCTGCCGCGCGCCGACGACGAGAGCCGCGAGCTGTCGCGTCGCCAGATATGGCGACGCCTGCGGCAGGGCGATCGATGGCGCGATTGCCAGCAGCGGCACGCCAGGGACGCGTGGTCCGACCTGCTCGACCCACGCTCGCGGTCCGATGTCGCTGCCACCGATCACGAGCACGGCATCGAATGCCCCCACCGACGCACCGGAGGCACGCAGCGCATCGGCCAACGTTCCGGTGGCAGCAGCCGGCACGATGGATCGCGTCGCATCGACGAGCGCGGCCTCCGCACCGGCCCGGTAGCCGAGGTCCAGCAGCCGATTCGCCTCGACGCCGCCGGACCGCAGCCGCTCGATCTCGGCCAGGGCCAGCGCGCGACCCTCGCCGGTGAGGCTCACGAATGACAACGAGGCACCGTCCCGTACGAGCTGCGCGAACGCCGCCCGCACCGCTGGCCGGACCTCGGCATACGTTCCGACGTCCGCGTCGAATGCAACGAGCATGCGGCCACGGCCCTGGGCATCCAGCGCCGCATGCAGGCCGGTCGCTCCCGCGTCCGTGGCGCCATCCGCCTCGATGGTGACGCTGCCGCCGACGAGCGTCGCGACGGCGAGCAGCACCACGAACAGGGCCGGCAGCGCGTCGCGCAGCGTCGGCCGCGATCCGGGGCGAACCCGGAGCCACCGGCGCTCAGTCATCGGTCCCACCGAGCCCGAACATGACCCGTGTCGCGGCGACCGCCATCGCCAGCGCGACACCGATGAGCAGGCCGGCAAAGACGCCGCGTACCGGGACCGCCAGGAGCCAGGCGGCAGCGGCCCCGAATGCGGCACCCACCGGTCCGCCAAGCGGCAGGAGCAGGACGAGCGTCGCACTCGTGATGACGAGCATGAGCCCCGTCTCGCGTGGGCGGATGCGCATCCCACGTCGCGCGGCGGGGATCAGGAAGACGGCCACCAGGGCCAGCACGGACGCACCGATCGGCACGAGGAGCGCGTTCACGACCCAGGTCACGGCGGGCGCTGCCGCACCCTGGTCGCTGAGGAGACCCGGGACGAGGACGCTCGCCATCCCGACCAGGACGAGCATCGACCCCACGCGGTCGGCACCGGGCGTGACCAGGCCACGCGTATGCCGGATGGCCAGTGCCGAGGCCCCCAGCAGGGCGGCCGCCGCGGAGAGGAGGATGACCAGCTCCACGATTCCGCCGCTGACCGATGCCACCGTCGGGTTGACGACGAGGAGGTCGAGCATCAGCAGCAGGCCGGCGATGACGACCAGGGCGGCCGGGATCGAACGTCGCACCGCTCAGCCGCTGCCGAGCACGGTGGCCGGGTCGCCTCCGGCCACCACCCAGAGCGTGGCGGCCAGGATGAGCAGCACGGCGATGAGCAGGAGGCGGTTCGTGGCGATCACCGCGGTGCGCGCGTGGCCGACGGTGCGCACCTCGGCGGGCGCCGCGAAAAGGTCCGCCCCGACGAGGACGCCGGTCCCCTCGAGCAACACCGACGCCGCCTCGGTCACCTCGCCCGTGCCGAGCCTCGCGCCCGTCGGGCCGCCCGCCAGGCCGTGGGCGAGGAGGAGCGACTCGTCCGCCATCCCGCCGAAGCCGAACCCCGCCACGCGCCCCGGGTCGCCGCCGAGGGCGATGCCGGCGGCAGGGATGCGACCCTCGCCGAGGTACTCCACCTCGGACCGCAGCCGTCGCTCATCGGTGCCGGTCGCCGCGTGCGCATCGGCGACGATGCCTTCGGCGATGATGGCCGCCACCGGATCGTTGGCCGCGACGTGGAGCCGCACCCCGGCCCGCGCGGCCGCGCGGGCCACGTGGTCGAGCAGCGGCAACGAGGCGAGCGTCTGCATCCTGCCGGCGGCTTCCGTCCCGCGCACGATGCCCGCCGTCCCGAGCGAGACCGTCGCGGCGGCGCCCGCTTCGGCCGCCAGCGCCATGTGCCGGGCGAGCCCAGTGAGCCGGCCCGGGTCTCGTGCGACCCAGCGGCTCCGCGGCCGCGCGACGAGCGAGAGGAGGACGAGCAGGACCAGGAGCGTCGAGATCGTCGGCACGATCCCGAGCCGGAGCGACGAGGCGTTGATCAGCTCGCCGACCCATGCGACGATCCGCGCCGGCAGCTCGCCCAGGTTCGGCATCAGCCGGCGCCCGTGGTGTCGCCTGCCTTCCGGTCATCCGGCGCAGACGTCGGGCGCAGCCAGGAGCGAATGGTGCGCAGCCGGGTGCCAAGGAGCGGTCTCAGGATGGGATCCAGGAACGTGATCGCGTCGTCCATCAGCGGCGCCAGGGGACGGTGCGTGTCGATCAGCAGCTCGGCCGGCGCGCCGAGCCCACGTCGATCGAGCGCGTCGATGATCGGGTCGTCGACGGGCGCCGTCATGCGGTCGAGCGCACCTCTTCCACCGCGACGCGATAGGCGTGCGCCTCGGCGGGGTTCCCGACGGCGACGACGAGCGAATGCATCTGCGCCAGTATCTCCGCCCGGCCGCGGACCATGCGCACCAAAGCCGCAGCCGCCTCGGCCGGAGGAAAGACACCGCGCTCGGTCCCGAGCGGTGTGGTCGCGAGCCGGGTCAGCGTCATGGCGGCTGCGGCCTCGAATGCGGCGCCGATGGCGGCATCGAGGCGGTCGGCATTCGGCCGCAGGTCATGCCCCACCACCACGGCGTGGATGATCCACGGCGCCGCCAGCGCCCCGCCGCCGGTCACGACGACCGATCCGGTGGGCACGGGGCCCTGGGCAACCGCATCCCGCTCCACGGCGTCACCGGCGCGACGCTTGACCGCAGAGGAGATCGGTCCGGTCATGAAGAGCGACTCGGTGGCCGGGATGATGATCGCGTCGACCTCGAGGTCGGCGATGCTCCCCTGCCAGACATCGATCTCGATCGGCAGCGTCATGGTGAAGCTCTGCCCGCCTTCTCAGGTTGGGCCGCGCCTCGCCGCCTCCCGCAGGTGCACGCGGGGGAGGCGCCGGCGAAGCGCGGTCGTCACCTCGTAGTTGATGGTTCGCCGCTCGGCTGCGACCTCATCGGCGGAGATGCGGGCACCCATCTGCTCGCCGAGGAGGACGAATTCGTCGTCGTAGGTTACATCGGGCACCTCGCCGACGTCGACGGTCAGGGCGTCCATGCTGACCGCGCCGACGATCGGAACGTGGACGCCACGAACGAGTGCGCTGCCGTGGTTGGCATGGATCCGCGGCCAGCCGTCGCCGTAGCCGATGCCGAGCGTGGCGATGCGGGTCGCGCGCGTGGCGCGGAACCGCAGGCCATAGCCGATCGCGTCGCCGGCGCGCAGCTCGAAGATGCGCAGGGGCAGTGCCTTCACCGCCAGCGCGGGACGCAACCCCGGGTCGCGGTCGGTCGTCACCGACGGCAGCATTCCATACAGGGCGAGCCCGGGCCGGACCGCGTCCGCGAACGTGCCCGCGCCCGCGAGAATGCCGGCGCTCGCGCTGATGTGCACCAGCCCGGGATCGATGCCCGCCGAGCGCATCCCGTCGAGCGCGCGTGCGAAGCGGAGAAGCTGCATCTCGGTGTAGGCATCGTCCTCGCCCGCCGCGGCGAGGTGGCTGAACGTCCCGCTCAGCATCGTCGCGGGTTCGTTGGCAACACGAACCGCGAGGGAGACGGCGTCCTCGGGCTCGATTCCCTGCCGCCCGAGCCCGGAGTCGACCTCGATCTGGACCGATGCGCGGCGGCCACCCCGGGACGCGGCCGCGGCGATGGCGTCCACGTCGGCCGTCCGCTGCGCCGTCAGCTCCAGTCCGGCCTCGAGCGCGGCGTCGGCGTGGGATGGGCCGTCGCCCCGCAGCACGAGGATGGGCGCCGCGATGCCGGCGGCGCGCAGCGTGCGACCCTCGTCGACGGTCGCCACCGCCATCCGCTCGGCACCGGCCTCCAACAGGGTCCTCGCGACCGCCACGTCGCCATGCCCGTAGGCGTTGGCCTTGACCACGGCGATCACCGCGCAGCCCGGCGGACTGATGGAGCGGATGGCGGCGAGGTTGTGGCGGATGGCGCCGTGGTCGACCTCGATCCACGCGCGCTGCCGCTGTGACTCGCTCATCGATCGCCGCGCAGCTGCTCGATGGCGGCCGGAACGAGCCCGGCCACGTCGCCCGCCATGACGCCCGCGCGCCCGATCCGGTCCTCCGCCAGCAGGCCGGCGGCGCCATGCACCGCCACGGCGCAGCAGGCCGCATCAAATGGTTCGAGCCCGCAGGCGAGAAGCGCCCCGGTGACCCCGGCGAGGACGTCGCCGGTCCCCGCGGTGGCAAGTGCCGGCGTCGCGATGTCCGCCCGGCGGAGCGTCCCATCCGATCCGGCGACGATGGTGTTGGCGCCCTTGAGCACGACCACGCACTGCCACCGCAGGGCGGCATCCCGCGCGGCGCTGGCGCGGACCGCGTCGTCGTCGACCGGCGTGTCGCCACCGCGCCCGTCGAGGCGGGCGAACTCCGCCGGATGGGGCGTCACCACCAGGCGGTCCGGCGTGCTGCGCCACCAGGCGCTCTGCTCGGCAAGGGCGTTGAGGCCATCGGCGTCGACGACGCACGGCAGCGACAGCCCGGCGAGAAAGCTTCGGACCCGGCGCTGTGTCGCCGGCTGCGTGCCGAGCCCGGGTCCCACCACGATCGCGTCGTAGCGTTGCACCTCGCTCGCCAGGCGGCGCCAGCCGCCCGGCCCCACCAGCCCCGGTGTCTCCTCGTCGAGGAGGAGCATCGTCAGCTCCGGGACCCGCCCGAGCAGCGCCATGCCCACCGACGCCGAGGTGGCGACGCTGACCAGGCCGGCACCGGCGCGGGCGGCGCCGAGCCCCGCCAGCAGAGCGGCGCCGGCGAACTCGCGCGATCCGGCCACCACGAGCACGCTTCCGAACGTGCCCTTGTGGCTGCGGGCAGGGCGGGGCGGCAGGTGATCCGCGACCCATCGCTGGCCGATGCGCCCTACTGCCATCGTCGCGCCTCAGGCGTGCCGGCGGTGGGCGACCGCGACGGCCACGGCAAGATGCCGCTCGTGCGAGATCGAGACGGTCACCTCGTCGAGGTCGAGCGCCTCGGCGCGGCGCGCGGCCCGTCGATGAAGGAGGACCTGCGGCGCGCCGGCGCGGTTCGGCAGGATCTCGATCTCGCGCCAGCCGACGCCACGCACCCCGAGCCCCAGGACCTTGCTGATGGCCTCCTTCGCCGCCCAGCGGCCGGCGATGCGCTCCACCCTGGTGCGGCAGTAGGCTCGCTCGGCGGGCGTGAGGACGCGGTCGCGAAATCGGTCAGGATGGCGCGCCAGCACGCTGACGATGCGGTCGATGTCGACCAGGTCGATCCCGATCTCGTGTCGCGCCAAGATGGTGAACGCGCCGCTACTCGACCGTGACCGACTTGGCCAGGTTGCGGGGCTGGTCGACATCCGTACCGCGCGCGACCGCCACCTCGTAGGCGAGCAGCTGGAGCGGTAGGACGGCGATCACCGGTGAGATCGGCTCCGGCGTCTCGGGGATGTAGAGCACGTCCTGCGCATACCGATCGATCTGGTCGTCGCCCTGGGTGGCGACCGCGATTACCGGCGCGGAGCGTGCCCGCGCCTCGGCGACGTTGCTCACCACCTTCTCGTAGATGGCGCCCTTGGTCGCGATGGCGACGAGCGGCGTCTCCGGATCCAGCAGCGCGATTGGTCCGTGCTTCAGCTCCCCCGCGGCATACCCCTCGGCGTGCACGTACGAGAGCTCCTTGAGCTTCAGAGCGCCCTCCATGGCGATGGGAAAGCCGACGCCGCGCCCGATGAAGATGAAATCGCGCACATGCGCGTACCGCTTCGCGAGCTTCTTCACCTGGGGCGCCAGGCGGAGCGTCTCGGCCGCGAGCCGCGGCAGCTCCCGCAGCGCCTGACCGAACGTTCGCGCCTGATGCTCGCTCAGCGTGCCGCGCTGGCGGGCCAGGTGGAGCGCGATCATCTGCAGCACCAGCACCTGCGTCACGAACGCCTTCGTGCTGGCGACGGCGATCTCCGGTCCGGCCTGGAGGTAGCAGACGGCGTCCGCCTCGCGCGTGATGGCACTCCCGACCACGTTCGTGACCACGGCGATCGTCGCGCCGCGCTCGGCGGCCATCTTCAGCGGGGCCAGCGTGTCGGCCGTCTCGCCCGACTGGCTGACACCGATGACGAGCGTCCGATCGTCGATCGGCGGTGGGCTGTAGCGCATCTCGGAGCCGACCTGCATGGTGGCCGGCAGGCCGACCCAGTCCTGGATGAGGTACGCGCCGACGTGCGCCGCGTAGCTGGCGGTTCCACAGCCGACGACATAGACTCGCTCCACCCGCGCCAGCTTCTCCGCGATGGCCTCCAGCTCCTCGAGGTGCACCAGGCCGGTCGGGTCGACGCGACCGCGGAGGCACTCCTGGATGGCGTGCGGCTGCTCGTAGATCTCCTTGAGGGTGAAGTGCGGGAAGCCGCCCTTCTCGGCGGCCTCGATGTTCCAGCGGATCTCGGTGACGTCGCGATGCACGTCCGACCCGTCGAGACCGATGATCCGCGTTCCCTCGGCCGTGACGTCCGCGATGTCCCCTTCGTCGAGAATGATCACCCGCCTGGTGTGCTCGAGGATTGCCGGCACATCGCTGGCGAGGAATCCCTCATCGTCGCCGAGGCCCACGATCAGGGGCACGTTCATGCGCGCGCCGACGATCCGGTTCGGGTGGTCGGTATGCATCACGCCAATCGCGTAGGCGCCGCGCACCTCGTTGAGCGCCGTGCGCACCGCCTCCACCAGGTCGCCCTCGTAGCGGCTCTCGATGAGGTGCGCGAGCACCTCGGTATCGGTCTCGCTGGAGAAGGCGTGGCCCTGCGCGGCGAGGCGCGCCTTCAGCGCGACGTAGTTCTCGATGATCCCGTTGTGGATGAGGGCGAGCTTGCCGCTGCAATCGACGTGCGGGTGGGCATTCGTGTCGTTGGGCCGGCCGTGGGTCGCCCAGCGGGTGTGGGCGATCCCCGGATGCCCCACCGGGGCGTCGCCGTTGAGATGATCGGTCAGGTTGGTGAGCTTGCCCGCCTTCTTCTCCACGAAGACGCTGCCGTCCTCGGTGAGCACGGCGATGCCGGCCGAGTCGTAGCCTCGATATTCGAGGCGACGAAGCCCCTCGAGAAGGATCGGTGCCGCATCACGCGGGCCGACGTATCCGACGATGCCGCACATGGCATCCTCCCATCACGGTCAGTTGAGGCGCGCCTGCGCCAGCTCGTCGAGCTCGCGCGCGATGGCGCCGATCTCGGCCGGATCGTCCCCCTCGACCATGATCCGCAGCTTGGGCTCGGTGCCCGACGGGCGGACGAGGATCCTCCCCGTTGCTCCGAGGCGATCCGTGGCACGCACCACGGCCGCGTTGAAGGCTGGATCGAGCTGCCACTGATCCTTGTGGCGAACGGCTGAGTTTAGCACCACCTGCGGGAGCCTCGGGATCCGGCCGGCAAGCTCGGAGAGCTTCGCCGCCGAGCCGTGCAGGACCCGCACCAGCTCGATGCCGGAGAGGATCCCGTCCCCGGTGGTGGCGCGGTCGCGGAAGATGATATGGCCGGATTGCTCACCTCCCAGCACCGCGTCGTGGCGCTCCATCGCCTCGTAGACGTGGCGGTCACCGACGGGCGTGCGGATGAGCTGGCCGCCGGCATCGGCGATCGCGCGTTCCAGGCCGCCGTTGCTCATGACGGTCGCGACGAGGACGTTGTTGCGGAGCGTGCCAGCGTCGAGGCGGGCGAGCGCGCAGATGCCCATCACGCCGTCACCGTCCACCAGTGCGCCGCGCTCGTCGACCGCGATCAGGCGATCCGCGTCGCCGTCGAACGCGAGGCCGAGATCGGCGCCGGCCGCGACGACCGTAGCCTGCAGCCCTTCCGGATGCGTCGAGCCGCAGTGGAGGTTGATGTTCGATCCGTCGGGCGCGTCGCCGAGCACCGTCACCTCGGCTCCGAGATGACGGAAGAGCTCGGGCGCCACCGCTGCCGCGGAGCCGTTCGCGCAGTCGATGGCGATCCGCAATCCGTCGAACACGTCGGCGGCCGCGGTGGCGAGATGGTCGATGTATGGCTGGATCGCCTGACCATCGTCCCGCCGGACGCGGCCGAGCTCGTCGTTCGGGCGCCCGGGAAGCGCCTCGGCGGCGAAGATGAGGCGTTCGAGGATCTCCTCTGCCTCATCGTCGACCTTCCGCCCGCCGGAGAGGACCTTGAGGCCATTGTCGGCCGCGGGGTTGTGACTGGCGCTGACCATGATGCCCGCCACGTGGTCGCCGCTGCCGGCGACGAAGGCAAGCCCGGGCGTGGTCACGACGCCCAGCTGGAGCACGTCGGCCCCCAGGCTCGTCAGGCCGGCGGACAGCGACGCGACGAGCATGTCGCACGAGCGCCGAGTGTCCTGACCGATGACGACGCTGCGGCCCGCCGCGTCGAGGTGATGCCCAACCGCCCGACCGAGGTCATAGGCGAGCGTGGGAGTCAGGTCGACATTCGCGACACCGCGGATGCCGTCGGTGCCGAAGAGGCGTCCCATCGGCCCTCAGCCCGACGGGGCCGGTGTCGCCGTCGGAGCCGGCGTCGGCGTCGACGGCGGCTGAACGACAACCGTGACGGTCCCTGGCGAGATGCTGAGCAGCGTCACGCCGGCGGGCAACGCGGGCACGGCCGGCGTGATCTGCCGCGTACCGGACGCGATCCCACCGACGTCGAGGATCACCGTCAGGTCCGCGGCCGAGAGGTCAGCGAGGGTCGCACCGGGGCCGCTGATGGTGACCGCCAGCTGGTCCGTCTGGGGGAGGCACGCAGCGCCGGCGGCGACATTGACGCACTGCGCGCCGACGAGCAGCGTGCGAGTCGCATCGGTGGCTGTGACGGTGACGCTGACGGTGACGGTCGCCTCCTGGCCCCCTGCGAGCCGCGCTCCCGCGGGGATGACGAGGTCCGGCGTGAAGGTCGCGTCAGCGGTCAGGCCGGCGATCGAGACCGACCCGGTCACGACCTCCGTCACCGCCCCTAGCGCGCCCGAGAGCCCCTCGAGGGTGACGACAGGCGAATCGACGCGCACCTCGCCAAGCACGAAGCCGACGCCGGGCGTGCCCGCCACGCTGGCGACCACCGGCACCACCTTCGTCGTCTCCGCGGGGGTGACGTCGATCTGCACCGTGACACTGTCCGGGGTGAGCGTCACCCCCTGGTTGGGACCGATGACGGCGCCGCGCACATCCACGGCCTCGAGCTGCACCGGCGTGCTCACCGAGACGCCGCTCTGGTCGATGCGGACGGCGGCGCGCGCATGGTCCACCTGGTCCAGCACGCTGGCCGGGCCGATGGCGGTCACCGTCTTCGCGCTCAGGCGGGGCTCGGCCACGATCAGCCCGTCCGGTGGCGTACCCATCTCGACGCGCACCGGGACTTCCTTGCGGACGCGCGGGTCGATGGTGACCGAGACGGTGCTGGGTGAATAGCTGAGAACGGTGACGTCATCGCTCAGTGAGGTGACACCGATGCGCACCGCCTGCGGCTCGCCGGAGTGGTCCATGTCATACCCGCCGAGATCGACGGTGACGTCGAACGTCTGCTGGGTCGCGTCGACGGTGGTGGTCGATCGGTACTGGATGTCCACCGTGCCGAGCTGCTGGGGCGTGAGGAACGTCCCGCTGGGCTGGCCGGTGGCGCGGATCACGGCGCCGGAGAACGTCTTCTCGGTGAAGGTGCCCGAATAGACGAACCCGGTGTAGAGGATGGTCGCCACCGCAACCGCGGCGAACTTGAGGTGCCAGTTGCGCACGAGCCAGCGCATCTACGGACGGCGCTCCACGTTGCCGACGATGGCTGCCGAGGCCCGCGCCTCGTCGCGCGGCGCCACCACGCGATCGTCGGGCCCGTCGTCGCGGGCCGGCGGCTGCGGGTCATCGCCGCGCCCGATCCCCCACCGGCCCTCCAACGTGCGCCGCAGGAACGGCACGGGGCGGCGTGCGGCCTGCGGCCGGATGAGGTTGAAGATGCGACGGCGCAGGTGCTCCTCCGAGAGGTTGCGCTCGATCCGCCCGCGCAGCACGAGCGAGATGGACCCCGTCTCCTCGCTGACCACGATGATGATCGCGTCGGTCTGCTCGCTGATGCCGATCGCCGCCCGGTGGCGGGTGCCGTAGCGCTCCGAGTCGAGGACGTTCTGGCTGAGCGGCAGGAGGACGCCGGCGGCGGTGATCCGCTCGCCGGAGATGACGACGGCACCATCGTGGAGCGCCGTGCCGCGATAGAAGATCGTGACCAGCAGCTCCGCTCGCAGATCCGCGTGGACCGGCACCCCCGAGTCGGCGATGAGGTCGCCGAGGCCGGTGTCGCGCTCGATGACCATGAGCGCCCCGTGGCGCGAAGTGGCTAGGAGGCGTGCGGCGCGGCTGATCTCGCCGGCCACGCGCTCCGCGGACGCAACGTCATGCGAGACGAAGAAGCGGTTGACGCTCCCCACCCGACCGATCTGCTCCAGGACACGGCGCAGCTCCGGCTGAAAGACGACGACGACCGCGAAGAGGCCCACGACCGCCCCCGCCTCCATCAGCCGGGTGAGGAGGAGCAGGCCGAGGACGCGGGCCGCGAGGTAGACCAGATAGAGGATCGAGAGGCCGATGACGATCCGCACCGCGCGCGTGCCGCGGATGAGGATGAACAGCCAGTAGATGACGAACGCCACCAGCAGGATGTCGACGAGCGACGTCCAACTGCCTCGCAGATAGGTCTGGAAGAACTCTCGGATGGCGTCGAGCACGGGTCAGAAGGATACCATCGGGCCCCGGCGCCTCCGCCGGGGCCCATCGGTCCGCCTTCGTCGACCACCGACGGCTAGCGCTTGGTGTACTGCGGTGCCTTGCGGGCCCGCTTGAGGCCGTACTTCTTGCGCTCCTTGGCCCGCGGGTCACGGGTCAGCAGCCCCGCTTCGCGGAGTGCGGGGCGCGCGTCGGGATGCGCGCTGACGAGCGCGCGGGCGATGCCATGCCGCACCGCACCGACCTGGCCGGAGGTGCCGCCGCCGGCGACGAGGACGCTGGCGGTGTACCGGCCCTCCGTGTCGGTGACGCGGAACGGGAGCCGCAGCCCCGACAGCGAGGGGATGCGGCCGAAGTAGTCGTCGAGCGGCTTGCCGTTGACGACGATGCTGCCGTCACCCGGCACGAGCCGGACGCGGGCGACCGAGGTCTTGCGACGCCCGGTGCCGTAGATGTAGTTCGTGGCCATGCGCTTACAACTCCATCGTCTGCGGCTGCTGGGCGGTGTGCGGATGCGCCGCACCGGCGTAGACCTTGAGCTTCTTGTACATCGCCCGACCGAGCCGGTTCTGGGGAAGCATCCCCTTCACCGCCCGCTCGATGACGAGCTCGGGCTTGCGCTCCATGAGCGCCTTGAGGCTCTCCTCCTTAAGCCCGCCCGGATAGTTGCTGTGTCGGTAGTAGCGCTTCTGGAGCAGCTTGTCGCCGGTCACCTTGACCTTCGCCGCGTTGATCACCACGACATGGTCGCCGGTGTCGAGGTGCGGCGAGTAGATCGGCTTGTGCTTGCCCTCCAGCAGCGTGGCGATACGCGTGGCAAGGCGGCCGAGGGTCTGGTCACTTGCGTCGACCACCCACCAGCCCCGCTCGATCTCGCTCGCCTTGACGGCGTAAGTCTTCACGGTAACGTTGCTCTCCGGTCCTCGTTCGTTGTCTCGGCCCGACCCCTGTCGATGCCACGTTGTCTGCTCTTCGGTTCGTAGACGACCCGCTCGAGGGTCAGCCCGCGCGCCGGCGCGGCGCGCCCGTCGAGGGCACGCTCCCGGCGCGCGAGGAGCTCGTCGACCTCGGCGACGCCGATGCGTCCCCGACCCACCTCCAGCAGGACGGCCACGATGCTGCGCACCATCCGTCGCAGGAAGGCGTTGGCCGCGACCCGGACCTCCACGCGGTCACCGCGTCGCCCCACCGCAACCTCGACGAGGTGCCGCACGGTGCGGCCCCGCCGGTCGCTTCCGAGCGCCGCGTAGTCGCGGTGCCCGGGGAGCATCGACGCAGCCACCTGCATGGCGGGCACATCGAGCCGGTCGTCGATCTCGAGCGTCCGATGCCGGTCGAGCGGGGCGCGCGCCCCACCGTCCCGGATCCGGTAGCGGTAGACGCGCAGTTGTGCGTCGCGTCGCGGGTCGAAGCCCGGTGACGCGGCGCGCAGCGAGCGCACCGCCAGGTCGGGGGGCAGGGTGGCGTTGAGCCGCCGTCGCAGCTCCGGCCAGGCAAGCCCCACGCCGTCGCGTCGCCGCGGCAGGCAAAAGGCGATCACCTGGCCGGTGGCATGCACCCCGGCATCGGTTCGCCCGGCGAGACGGATGTGTACCCGCTCGCCGGTCAGTCTGTTAAGGGCCTCCTCCAGCACTCCCGCGACGGTCCGAGCGTTCGGCTGGACCTGGGAGCCGGCGAAGGCCGTCCCGTCGTACCCGACGACCGCGCGTGCACATCGCTGCGCGGCGGACATCGGTGCGATTCGATTGTCGCTCGCCGGTCTAGACGAGCTCGATCTGGACGATCGGCGCCGCGTCTCCGAGGCGCTGGCCGATCTTTATGATCCGGGTGTACCCCGACCCGCGATCCGCGTACTTGCCGGCCAGCTCGCTCATCAGCTTCTCGACGATGAGCGGCTCGTGCGGCATCTGGGCGGCGAGCGAGCGTCGCGCCGCCAGGTCTCCCTTCTTGGCGGTCGTGATGAGTCGGTCCACCATGCCCCGGACCTCCTTTGCCTTCGCCTCGGTGGTCTTCACCCGCTCGTAGCGGAGCACCGCCACGGCGAGATTCGCGAGCATGTGGTTCCGGTGGTCGCCCTTGCGACCCAGCTTCCGGCCGGAGATCTGGTGCGGCACGACCTAGGCCTCGCGATCCAGTTCGGCGGCAACCGCCTCGTCCAACTCGGCCGACGCCGGCAGGTCGGACTCGTCGGTGGTGCCGTCGCCGACAGCCTCCGGCGCGATGAAGCCGCGGAGCGCCAGGCGCTCCTTCAGCTCGTCGAGGCTCTTGCGGCCGAAGTTGCGCATCCGCAGGAACTCGTCGTCGGAGAGCGCCAGCACCTGGCCGATCTTCGTGATGTTGTTCCGCTTCAGGCTGTTGTACGCCCGCATCGGCAGGTCGAGCTCCTCGATGGGAGCGTCGAGCAGGTTGGCCGCGACCGGGCTGGTAGCGCCGCCATCCTCGCCCGAGGGACGCGGCGCGCGCCCGATGTCGGCGAATCGCGACAGCTCGTTGACGAGGATCGTCGCCGCCTGCGACACCGCCGCCTGCGGGGTGGTGGTGGCATCGGTCTCGACCTCGAGCGTGAGCCGGTCAAAGTTCGTCATCTGGCCGACGCGCGTGTCGCTGACAGTGAAGTTGACACGTCGTACCGGGGAGAAGATGGCGTCAACCGGGATGACGCCGATCGGCATCTCCTCGGTGTGCTCGGCGGGCCGATAGCCGGTGCCCGACTCGACGGTGAGATCCATCTCGATGGCGCCGTCGTCGGAGTCGAGGGTGAGCAGGACGAGGTCCGGATTCACGATCTCGATGTCGGCCGACTCGGCGATATCGGCCGCGGTGACCGGTCCGGCGCCGCGCTTCATCAGCTTGAGCGTGACGGCGTGGCGGGCGAATGAACGGAGGCGGAGCCGCTTGACGTTGAGGACGATCTGGGTGACATCCTCCTTGACGTTCTCGATGGTCGAGAACTCGTGGAAGACGCCGGTGATCTGGATGCTGGTGACGGCCGCACCTTCAAGGGAGCTGAGCAGGACGCGGCGCAGGGCGTTGCCCAACGTGACGCCATAGCCGTCCTGCAGCGGCTGCACCTCGAAGGTGCTGGTGTTGCCGTCGTTGGCGACCTCCTCGATCTGAGGGGTCGGTATTGGTGTTGGGGTGGTCTCGAGGTCGATCATGAGCGGTGTTGGTGCCCCTAGGTGCTAGCGCGAGTAGTACTCGACGACGAGCTGCTCGTTGAACTCGAGCGGCATCTGCTCGCGCGCCGGTTCGGCGATCACGGATCCGCTGAGCTTGCTCGCGTCGGAGCTCACCCAGTCGGGGATCTGCGCGGATTTCATCGTCTCGGAGGTGGTCTTGAAGATCTCTCGGCCGCGCCGAGTGTCGCGAACCTCGACGCGGTCCCCGACCTTCACGCCGAAGCTCGGCACGTTGGTGGGGCGGCCGTTGACCGCGAAATGGCGGTGGCTCACCAGCTGGCGCGCCTGGGCGCGGCTGGACGCGAGCCCCATCCGGAAGACGACGTTGTCGAGACGCATCTCGAGCATCCGCAGCAGGTTCTCGCCGGTCATCCCCTTGCGCTTCTCCGCCTTGTCGAAGTAGTTCTGGAACTGCTTCTCGAGGACGGAGTAGCTCTTGCGGACCTTCTGCTTCTCCCGCAGCTGGAGGCCGTACTCGCTCACCTTGCGGCGGCGCTGCGCATACATGCCCGGCGGCGTGCTGCGGCGCTCGAACGAGCACTTCTTGGTGTAGCAGCGGCTGCCCTTCAGGAAGAGCTTCAGCCCTTCGCGACGGCAGATGCGACAGACGGGATCTGAGTAACGTGCCATGAAGTCGCTCCTCTCAGACCCGGCGCCGCTTCGGCGGGCGGCATCCGTTGTGTGGAATGGGCGTGACGTCGGTGATGGCGGTCACCTCGAGTCCCGCGGTCTGAAGCGAGCGGATCGCCTGCTCACGACCGGCGCCAGGCCCCTTGACGTACACCTCGACGTGGCGCATCCCGTGCTCCATCGCCTTGCGCGCGGCAATGTCCGCCGTCTGGGCGGCCGCGTACGGCGTGCTCTTGCGGGAGCCCTTGAAGCCGACCAGGCCGGCACTGCCCCAGCTGATGACGTTCCCGCTCGTGTCGGTGATCGTCACGATCGTGTTGTTGAACGTCGACTGGATGTGCGCGTGCCCGACCGGGACGTTCTTCCGCTCGCGCTTCTTCCCGCGCTGCTGTGGGCGCTTCCGTTCAGCCATGGAACTCCTGTGTCACGCCGGTCAACGACCGGCCGGTTGCTCGAATCGGTTACTTCTTGCGGCGCACCGAGACGATCTTGCGAACGCCTCGCCGCTGCCGTGCGTTGGTCTTCGTGCGCTGGCCGCGGGCCGGCAGGTTGCGTCGATGGCGGAGGCCACGATACGACCCGATCTCCATCAGCCGCTTCACGTTCATGCTGACCTCGCGGCGCAGGTCGCCCTCCACCTTGAAGCCCTTGTCGATGACCTCGCGCAGGCGGTTGACGTCCTCCTCGGAGAGGTCGCGCACGCGCGTCTCGGGCGCAACGCCCGTCGCGGTCAGCACCTTGCGGGCCGACGTCAGGCCGATGCCATGGATATAGGTGAGGGCGACCTCCACGCGCTTCTCGCGCGGGATGTCGACACCAGCGATACGTGCCATGTGCTCGGCCTACCCCTGTCGCTGCTTGTGCTTGGGAATGACGCAGATGACCATCACCACGCCGGAGCGCTTGATCACCTTGCAGCGCTCGCAGCGCGGCTTCACGGACGCAGAAACCTTCATCTCATCCTGTACGTGATGCGACCCCGGGTGAGGTCATAGGGACTCAGCTCGACGCGGACGGTGTCGCCGGGCAGGATGCGGATGAAGTTCTGGCGCAGCTTGCCGGAGATGTGCGCGAGCACCTCGTGCCCGTTCTCCAGCCGCACCTTGAACATCGCATTCGGGAGTGGCAGGACGACCTCGCCCTCCACCTCGATTGCATCCTTCTTTACCAAGCGCTACGCACCCTCACTCAAGCTATGGGATCTACCGTTGGAAGTTGAGAAACACACGGAAAGGCCGCCGCTCAGGGCGACCCGCGAACGAAGAGTATACATCACCCCACCGAGGCGGCACAACGGGCGACTCATCGGCAGGTGAGCACCTGCGGGCCCTGGTCGGTGATCGTGATCGTGTTCTCGAAATGGGCCGATGGCGAGCCGTCCTGGGTCACCACCGTCCAGCCGTCGTCGAGCATGCCGACGTCGTCGCCGCCGAGGTTGAACATCGGCTCGATGGCGAAGCACATGCCGGCCGCGATGCGCAGCCCGGTACCCGGCCGGCCATAGTTGGGCACGTTCGGTTCCTCGTGCATGGCGGTGCCGATCCCGTGCCCCACGAACGGGCGGACGACGCCATACCCGTGCCGATGCGCAACCGATTCGATCGCATGGCCGATGTCGCCGAGGCGGTTGCCGGGCACGGCGGCGGCGATGCCCGCCTCCATTCCCTCCCGCATCACGTCGATGAGCTGCTGCAGCTCGTCCCCGACCGCGCCGATGGGGAAGGTGCGCGCACAGTCGGCGTGCCAGCCCTCGAGGATGCAGCCGATGTCGATGCTGACGATGTCGCCGTCGCGGACGGCGCGCCGGCGCGAGGGGATGCCGTGCACCACCTCGTCGTTGATGCTGGTGCAGATGGAGCCGGGGAACGGCGGGTTGCTGCCGTAGCCCTTGAACGACGGGACGGCACCGGCGTCGCTGATCATCCGCTCCGCGATGGCATCCAGCTCGCCGGTGCTGACACCCGGTCGCAGCCGCTCCTCGATGACGTCGAGGATGCCGGCCAGGATGCGGCCGGCGCTGCGCATCCGCGCCACCTCGTCGGCGCGCTTGATGGTGACCGTCGCGCTGCGTCGGCTGAGCGGGCTACCCATAAGCGGGCGCCGACGCCCTCCCGCAGCGCGCTGCGGATGGCGGCGGTGACCGCGGGGATCGGGAGCAGGCCATCGACGCGGGTCACGATTCCCGCCGCCTCGTAGTGGGCGATGACCGCCTCCATCGGCGGGATCTGCTTGGCCATGCGCGCGCCGACGACCTCAGGGCGATCATCGTCACGCTGCATCAGCGTCGCACCATCGCGGTCACAGATCCCCGCTGTCGCGGGTGGGTCGGTGGCGGCGTGGTACGGCGTGCCGCAGGTCGGGCACACCCAGCGCCCGCTGACGCGGCGCACCAGCTCCTCGGCCGGGACCTCGATGTAGACCACCCGATCGATCGCCTCATCCTGCTCGGCGAGCGTCTCGTCGAGCGCCTGCGCCTGCCGCACGGTGCGTGGGAAGCCATCCAGGATGGCTCCGTCGCAGGCATCGTCCTGCGCCAGGCGCTCCATCACCATCGCGATGGTCAGCTCATCGGGGACGAGCTCCCCGCGCTGCATGTAGTCGCGCGCTTCCTCGCCCAGCTCCGTGCCATCGCGCAGCGCCTCGCGGAAGAGGTTGCCGCTCGCCACGTGTGGCAGGCCGAGCTGCTCGGAGAGGATGCCGGCCTGCGTCCCCTTGCCGGCGCCGACCGCACCGACGAGGAGGATGATCTCCCGTCCCGTCTCGTCCGGCTGGGTGCCCGCATCGGTCACCGCATGAACCCTTCGTAGTGCCGCATCAGCATCTGCGCCTCGAGCTGCTTCATCGTCTCGACCACGACGGTGACGACGATGAGGATGCTCGTGCCGCCGAGCTGCAGCGCGCCGGTACCGGGGATCAGCGCGGAGGTGATCGTCGGCAGCACCGCCAGCACGCCCAGGAAGAGGGCGCCGCCGAGCGTGATGCGATTCGTGATCCGGCCGAGGAACTCCTCGGTTGGCCGCCCGGGCCGGATGCCCGGGATGAAGCCGCCGTTCTTGCGCAGGTAGTCCGCCGTCTGGTCCGGTCTGAACTGGAACGCGGTGTAGAAGTACGTGAAGAAGACGACCAGCGCAAAGTAGAGCGCGCTGTAGAGCCAGGGGTTCGACGTCGGGTTGAGGTTGTTCGAGATGAACGTCGCGATCGACCGCACCCAGTCGATGCTGCTGTTGGCGAAGTAGGTCGCGATCTGACCCGGGAAGAGCAGCAGGCTGATGGCGAAGATGATCGGGATGACGCCGGCCATCGTCACCTTCAGCGGAAGGTACTGGGTCTGGCCCTGGTACATGCGCCGTCCGCGGACGCGGCTCGCGTACTGGACCGGGATTCGGCGCTGTCCCTCGTTGATGAAGACGACGCCGGCGATGATCAGCACGCCCAGGACGATGAACGGGATGATCCGCGTGATCCCGTCCGGCCCGGTCACGATCCCGCCCGCCTGGTGTTGGATCCGACCCACGATGCCGGCGAAGATGATGAAGCTGATGCCGTTGCCGAGGCCGCGCTCGCTGATGAGCTCGCCGAGCCACATCAGCAGGATGGTGCCGGCGGTGAAGCTCAGCAGCAGCGCGAACGTCGGGACGCTGAAGAAGTCGTTGGCCGGGATGACGCCGGCGCGCGACAGGATGAGGCTGAAGCCGAAGCCCTGCGCGAACGCCAGCGGCACGGTCAGCAGGCGGGTGTACTGGTTGATCTTGTTGCGGCCGTACTCGCCCTCGCGCGCCAGCTCGCCCAGGCTGGGGACGACCCCCTGCATGAGCTGCATGATGATGCTGGCGTTGATGTAGGGGTTCACCCCCATACCGATGATCGACGCCGTGGCCAGCCCGCCGCCCGAGAAGAGATCGAGCAGCCCGAGCAGCTGGTTCGACTCGAAGAGGCTCTGCAGCTGCGCCTGGTTGACGTTCGGGACCGGGACGTTGGTCAGGACCCGGAAGATCAGCAGGATGAAGAGGGTGAACAGCACCTTGCGCCGGATGTCCGGCGCACGGAAGGCGGTGACGACCGATTCGATCACCGGATCAGGACTCGCTCTCGCCGTCGGTCACCGATTCGCCGATGGCCGCATCGGTCTCGTCGGCGGCAGCCTCCGTCTCGTCGATCGGGTCGTTATCCGGCCACGACAGGAGCTGGACCGTGGAGCCCGCCGCTTCCAGCTTCTCCCGGGCGGCGCGCGTGAACGCGTGCGCGTGGATCGTCACGCCCTTCGGCGCGTCCCCGGTGCCCAGGATCTTGAGCGGCATCTGGCGGGTCTTCTGGTCGCGAACGAGCTGGTCGTGCGCGAGCGTGTCCGGCGTGATGAGCACGCCCTTCTCCGCCGCGCTGAGCTGCGCGAGGTTGATCACCCGGTACTCGACCCGGAACCGGTTCTTGAAGCCGTGCAGCTTCGGGGTACGGACGTGGAGCGGCGTCTGGCCGCCCTCGAACCAGGCGGGGATGCCGCCACCGGCGCGCGACTTCTGGCCCTTCGTGCCCCGTCCCGCGGTCTTGCCGCGGCCGGAGCCATGTCCGCGCCCCACCCGACGCGCCGGCCTGTGCGAGCCCGGCGTCGGCTGGAGGTCGTGGAGCTTCATGCTGGCTGCTCCTTGCTGTTCGCCCCGCTGCCGCCGGCCGGCTCCTCGACGGTGACGAGGAACGCGACGCGGCGCAGCATCCCGCGGTTCTCGGGAGTGTCGGCGATCTCTACGGTCTGGTGGAGGCGATGGAGGCCGAGCGCGCGGATGGTGCCGCGCGCGGCTTCGCGGTGACCGATGGTGGACTTCGTCCAGGTCACGCGCAACGGCCGATCGCCCTTCGACGACGAGCGCTCAGCGGCCACGGCCACCTCCCGGCCCGCCGAACGCGGGAGCCGGAGGACGCTCCGGGATCTCGTGCGGACGGCGGGACGCCTCGGCGCCACGCTTGCCGAGCAGCTGCTCGGCGGTCTTGCCGCGGACGCCGGCGATGGTGTCGGCGGAACGCATGCCGCGCATCGCCTCCACCGTCGCGCGCACCACGTTGATCGGGTTGTTGCTGCCCATGCTCTTGCTGAGGAGGTCGCGGATGCCCGCCGCCTCCACCACCGAGCGCACGCTGCCGCCGGCGATGACGCCGGTGCCCGGCGACGCGGGCTTCAACATCACCTTGGCCGCGCCGTAGCGAGTCGTCACCTCGTGGGGAA
>JBBRWZ010000015.1:0-38777 GCA_038248895.1 Candidatus Limnocylindria bacterium
GGCACGTTGGCGAGCAGGTCTGCCACCAGCTGCTGGCCGCCCACGTCCTCGCCGAGCTGGCGTGCGACCCACTCCACGCCGATCGAGAGGATCGCCACCCCGACCCAGGACAGCAGGCCCACGACGATCCCCACCAGCAGCATCCGCGGAGCGGCACCGAGGCCGCCGGGCGAGAAGCGGAAGCCGCTCATGGCGTGCGGCGCCAGGACGAAGATCCACGCGCTGGCGACGAAGGTCACCGGCGTCAGGAGGAGGAGCAGTGTCCCCTGCAGGGCGGGGATCGCGCCGGACGTGGCCAGGCCGCCCAGGTCGTCGAGGAGGAAGGCGCCGCTGGCGAGGTTCCCCGCCACCACCGCAATGAGCAGCAGCACGAAGATCGACGGGCCACGATAGCGCTCGGGCGGCAGCGAGGCCTTGACCCGGATGGCACGCACGGCCAGACCGATGAGGCCCAGGAGCGCCAGGACGCCGCCGATGCCCGCCATCAGCAGGTAGGCGTCGGAGGCGGACCGTGGCGCCTCGCCGGCCACGATGAGCGAGAGACCCGCCAATGCCGCCGCGAGCGCGAGCGCGCCCAGGACGACGAGCGTCACCCACGGCCAGCGCACCGGCTCGCGGACGGGCCCAGCGGGTACCGATGGCGGGACGCCGGGTGGCGTCGGGTCGTGGTGCGCGGGCCCCACCGGGTCGGGTCGGGCTAGCTGTTCGCCCCGCCGAGCGCGCCCTGCTCCGCGGTCACGTCACGGCGCGAGCCGGACTCGGTGCGCGAGGGCGTCGAGGCGGCAGGGGCGGTGGCGGTGCGCGGTGCGCGGCCGAAGTCACGGCCGCAGAAAGCGCAGAGGGGCCACATCGGGTCCGCGAGGCGGTTGCAGCCGGGGCAGACACGATGGAGGCGGGTGCGGCAGTTCGGGCAGACGAGCCAATCGGTCTCGACGCGGTCGCGGCAGACCGGGCACAGCTCGTTCTTCTCAACCTCGGCGAGGAGCGACTCCTCCGCCAGGCTCCGCTCGTAGACCTCGGCCATCGTCTCGCGCGGTCGCACGATAAGGTAGAGGATCACCGCGAAGATGAAGAGCAGCGGCGTGAAGAAGATGATCAATGCCGCCGCGAAGTACGGCAGGATCGGGTTCTCCGTCCGCGCCTGCATGTCGCGGAACGCCCAGTACGCCGTGCCCAGCCAGAGCAGGACGACGTAGATGACGACAAGCTGTCCGGCGAGCTGGACGATCGGGTTGTTGATGAATCCGTCCCAGATCTTGCCCGGATCCGGAAGGCCGCCCTCTGGCATCAGCGTTACGCCTCGTTGGGGGTCCGGCAACGCCCGCGATCGGGCGGCCAGCGGTCATCCTAGCATGGGGCGCGCCAGCGCTCGCCGGCGCCCATCCGGTGTGCATGCGGTGCCTTGCCGGTCTCATGCGCTCGGAGACATCTAACAGCCAACGTGAGCTCGTCGTCGCGTTCCCGAGCTCGTCGCCGGGTTCCCGATAGCCCGTGTATGCGCCCGGAGCCATGCAGCTGCCATCCGGCGCGTACTCGGTGGCCGTTAGATGTCCGCCCGCGCATAGGCGGACACCCCGCGCATGCACCGCATCGCGGGGAGCGTCAGCGCCGCACGGCCGTATCGGCACCGGCCGCCGTGGCGCCCCACCCTCTCCACCGATTCATCGAGGGAGTTGACGTCTCAGCACGCCACCGGGCGCCACCCCTGCGATTCATGCTGGATCCCAGCGCCGCAGTGCCCGCCGTCAGCCGCAGAGGCGTCATACGGACCGATGAGTCGAAGGAGCGTAGCCCGCCAGGCGCTGCCAGGCGTCAAACCGGCGACCCGTCGAGGGCGAGCAACGCGCGCAGGGTGCGCACCAACAGCCGATGCTCGACCACCAGCACACGCTCGGCGAGGCTGGGGACGGTGTCCCCGGTACGGACCGGCAGGCGCTCCTGCGCCAGGATCGGTCCCGCGTCCAGATCGGGCGTCACCTCGTGGATCGTCACCCCGGTCTCCGCCTCGCCCGCGGCCAGGACCGATGCGTGGACCGCCTCGCCCATCATTCCCGCCCCGCCGTGCGCCGGCAGGAGGCTGGGATGGACGTTGATCGTGCGGCCCCGGAACGCGTCGAAGTAGCCGCTGCGCAGCCGCTGGTCATAGCCGGCGAGGACCGCAAGCGTCACCCCGGCAGCGGTGAGCGCCGTGCCGATCGCGGCATCCCGCGCGGCGGCATCGCCGTCGAATGCAGCGCGGCGGAGGACGAGGTGATCGATCCGGTGCGCGGCCGCGACCCCGAGCGCAGGCACACCACCGCGATTGCTGATCACCAGCCGCACCGGCAGATCCGCGGCCAAAAGCGCGGCCAGGTTGCTGCCCCGCCCCGACACGAGCACCCCGATCGTCGTCACGCGAAGCGGACGCGCGGCTCCCCGGCGTCGACCGCCACGACCCGGCCAATCCGACGCGCCTCGGGGAGGGCGGCGAGGGCCGCATCGGTCTGGTCCGCGGCCACGACGCAGGTGAGGCCAATCCCCAGGTTGAACGTCGCCGCCATCTCGTCGTCCGCGATGTCGCCCGCCTCCTGGAGGAGGCTGAAGATGCGCGGCACGGTCCAGGTCCCGGTGTCGACGTCCACGCCGAGCCCGTCAGGCAGCGTGCGCGGGACATTGCCCTCCCAGCCGCCGCCGGTGATGTGGGCCACGGCAGCGATATCCGATCCGGCCGTCCGCAGGGCGCGGCGCAGGATGCGCAGCTCGTCGAGATACGATCGATGCGGCGCGAGCAGCGCATCGCCCACGGTCTCGTCCGACCCCGCCAGGCGGCGACGCCAGAGGCCGGGTGGCAGGACGCGCCGTGCCAGCGAGTAGCCGTTGGTATGGAGCCCGGACGAGGGCAGACCGATGAGCGCGTCGCCGGCCCGCACCCGCGATCCGTCGATGAGGTCGGCCCGCGCAACCACACCGACGACGAACCCGGCCAGGTCGAAGTCGCCGTCACGGTAGACGTCCGGCATCTGGGCGGTCTCACCGCCGACGAGCGCCACCCCGGCCGCCGCGCAGGCGCGGGCGACGCCGCCGACGATCTCCTCCGCCGTGTCGGCGTCGAGGCGCCCGACGGCGAGGTAGTCGAGGAAGAAGAGCGGGTCCGCACCGGTGACCGCGATATCGTTGACGCTCTGGTTGACGAGGTCGATGCCGATCGTGTCGTAGCGGCCGAGCTCGACCGCCACCTTGAGCTTGGTGCCGACACCATCGGTGCTGCTCACGAGCACCGGGTCGGGATGCGTCTGCGGGTCGAAGCGGAAGAGGCCGCCGAACCCGCCGACGCCGCCCAGGACGGCGGGCGTCGCCGTGGCCGCCGCCGCCCTTCCGATGCGCTCGAGGGCGCGCGCCGCCTCCGCCTCGTCGACGCCGGCCTCGCGGTACGTGCGCGCCATGCCGGTGGCCCTAGCCGCGCTCGAGGATGAGCTTGTCGACCTCGAGCGGCACGTCGAGCGGGTAGCGGCCGGTGAAGCAGGCGGTGCAGCGCGCTTCGCGGCGCCCCCCCACGGCGGTCAGCAGCCCCTCCTCCGACAGGTAGCCGAGCGAGTCCGCATCGATGGTCGTTCGAATCTGGTCGAGGTCATGGGTGGCGGCGATGAGCTCGAGGCGGTTGCCGGTGTCGACGCCCATGTAGCACGGATGCCGCATCTGCGGGGAGTGGATGCGGACGTGCACCTCCGCCGCCCCGGCACGACGCAGCATCGCCACGATGGGGCCGGTGGTGGTGCCGCGCACGATGGAGTCATCGACGACCACCACGCGTTTGCCGCGCAGCACCTCGGGCAGCGGGTTGAACTTCATCCGGACCGCGGCGTCGCGAGCACGCTGCACCGGCTGGATGAAGGTGCGGCCCACGTAGCGCGACTTGATGAGCCCCTCACGGAAGGGCAGGCCGCTCGTCTCGGCATAGCCGATGGCGGCGGGGACGGCACTGTCGGGGACCGGGATGACGATGTCCGCCGCGGCCGGATGCTCGCGCGCCAGCTGGCGGCCCATCTCGAGCCGCGCCTCGTAGAGGAGGCGGCCATCGATGACGCTGTCCGGCCGCGCCAGGTAGACGAACTCGAAGACGCAGAGCTTCTCATCGCGGCCGCGCACGCTGGACCGGTGCGAGTGGACGCCGTCCGCGTCGATGGTGAGGATCTCGCCCGCCTCCACGTCGCGCACGAAGCGGGCACCGATGGCATCGAGCGCCGCACTCTCGCTGGCGACGGCCCACCCGTACGGATGTCCATCCTCCCGCTCGAGGCGGCCAAGGGCGAGCGGCCGGAAGCCGATCGGGTCGCGCGCTGCCACCAGTGCGTCGGCGGTGAGCATGGTGAACGTGTAGGCGCCCATGGCGCGGTGAAAGGCGTGCTCCACCCGCGCCACCCAGGTGCGCCCCGGCGCATGTGCGATGAGGCGCGTCAGCACCTCGGTGTCGGACGCGGTGTTGAAGTCGACCCCCTGCTCGCCGAGCTCGTCGCGGAGCCAGGTGGCGTTCACCAGGTTGCCGTTGTGGCCGAGCATCAGCTCGCCGAGGTCACTCCAGGCATAGACCGGCTGCACGTTCGGCAGAGAGTTCGAGCCGGTCGTGCTGTAGCGCGTATGACCGATGGCGATTCCGCCCTCGTCGAGCGTGCCGAGCGCCTCCTCGTCGAAGACCTGGCTCACCAGGCCCAGGCGCTTGTGGAGCCGCAGCCGCTGCCCGTCGCTGACGGCGATGCCCGCCGATTCCTGGCCGCGATGCTGGAGCGCATGGAGCGCCAGGTGGGTGAGGCGTGCGACCCGCGCGCCGGGGGCGTAGATGCCAACCACGCCGCACTCTTCGCGGGGCCCGTGCGGCTCGTAGATCGGGAGGGCCCTCGGCTGCAGGTGCACATCTCCCGCGTCGGCGAGGCTCTCCGGGCGCCTCGGGGCCACGGCGATCAGGCGGACGCGTGGGCGGGAAGCACGAGCCGATCATAGCGCCTACGATGCGCGAGATGCGATGGATCGAGCTGCTCACCGCCGTCCTCGCCGCCTGCCTCGGCTGGGTGGGCATCGCGCTCATCCTGCTCGGGCCGACGTTCGGTTCGGCGACGCTCTCGTTCGACCCGTCGGGCGGGGTCAGCACCGCGACTGGGACCGACACGCTGCTCGACGTGGGCGTTCCCCTGCTGCGGGCCTTCGCGCTGCTCGTGGCCGCGTTGGCGCTCGCCGGGCTCGTGGCGGGCGCCTGGCTCCACCGCCGGGGCTCACAGCGCGGACGGACGCTGCTGGCGCTCGCGTCGCTGATCGTGGTGGCCGTCACGCTCGCCAACCTCGCCGCCGCGGTCGAGCTGCTGCCGGCCGCGTCGCTGTCCGTCATCGCCGCCGTCGTCGCGCTCGCCCCCCTCGAGCGCCAGACGGCCCGTTGACCGGCGGCCACCCCAGGGTACCGGCGCAGTACTGCACCGCACCGCCCGCAGCGATACGGCAACGCGGGCACTTGCATCGGTCCTTGCCGCCCCAGCCCCATCACCGCCTCGACGACGCCCCGCGCGACACCCAGGGCGCGCGCGATGCCAATCGCCCGGGGCGGCGCCCGAACCGCTAGATCGGGCGCTCCCAGGCAGCGACGAGGGCGTCGAGCGCAACCGCGGCGCCGTCGATCATCAGCGACGTGCCGCCGGCCACCCCGATGCGCCGCGCCGGCACACCGCTGGCGGCCGCAACCGCGGCGAGCGCGCCCGCGTCGCTCGGCCGGACCGCAACGATGGCGCGTCCCGCTCGCTCCCCGAACCAACCGGCGACGGTGGCAGCCGCGAGCGTGACCGATGCGCCACCGCCGGCTGCGATCGCCATGCGCGCCAGCGCGACCGCCACACCACCGACGGACGCGTCGTGCGCGGCCCGAGCGACGCCCGAGCGGGCAATTGTCACGAGCACCTCCACGGTCTGCGCCGCGGCGTCGAGGTCGAGCCGTGGCCGGCCACCGTGCCAGCCGCGTCGCCACGCCAGCTCGCTGGCGGCAAGCGCGCCCGGATCGGTGGCGGGATCGCCCACCAGCCACAGCTCATCGCCATCGGTCCAGGCCATCCTGACGGCAGCGGATCGGTCCTCGAGCAGGCCAATCATGCCCACCACCGGGGTCGGCAGGATCGGCCCTTCGGCGGTTTCGTTGTAGAGGCTGACGTTGCCCGACACGACCGGGATGCGGAGGGCACGACACGCGTCGGCGAGCCCATCGACGACCTCGCCGAGCCGCCAGTAGCCGTCCGGCGGCTCCGGCGAGCCGAGGTTGAGACAGTTGGTGATGCCGATGGGCCGTGCGCCGCTGACGGCGACGTTCATGGCGCCCTCGACGACTGCCGATGCCGCGGCCAGCCGAGGGTCGAGCGCACCGACGCGCACCGGTGCCGGGCCGTCGAGCGCGATCGCGAGTGCCCGCGACGTCCCCTTGACTCGCAGCAGCGCGGCATCGCCGGCACCCGGCGCCACGAGCGTGTTCGTCCCGTTCATGTGGTCGTAGCGGCGCCAGATCGAGCGCCGGCTGCGCGCGTTCGGGCTGCCGAGGAGCTCGAGCAGGGTCGCGATATCGGGCGGCTCGGCGGCGTGCGCGGCGTGATCGACGGCCAGCAACGCCGCGCGATCCGCGGGGGGTGCCGCGGGCAGGACGTAGCGTGGCGCCTCGTCGGCGAGCGCCGCCCCCGGCACCTCGCACACGACCGCTCCGCCGGCGCGACAGCGCACGACTTGTTCGTCGGTGACCCGACCGACGACCACCGCGTGGAGGTCGTAGCGCGCGAAGACGGCCTGCACCGTCGCCTCGTCGCCGGCTCGCACCACGAGCAGCATCCGCTCCTGGCTCTCGCTGAGGAGCACCTCGTACGGCGCCATGCCGGCCTCGCGCCGCGGCACGCGATCGAGGTCGACCTCCGCGCCCACGGCACCACGCGCACTCACCTCCGCCAGCGCGCAGGTGAGGCCGGCGGCCCCGAGATCCTGCATCGCCACCACCGCCGGGTGGCCGGCCAGCTCGAGGCACGCCTCCATGAGCAGCTTCTCCAGGAACGGGTTGCCGACCTGGACGGCCGGGCGCCGCTGCTCGCGCTCCGCGCCGACGCCCAGGGTGGCCGAGGCGAAGCTCGCGCCCTGGATGCCGTCGCGCCCGGTGCTGGCGCCCACGAGGAGAAGCGAGTTTCCGGCGCCGCCCGCACGCGCCAGCGTGATCTCGTCGTGCCGTGCGATCCCGACGCAGAGGGCGTTGACGAGCGGGTTGCCGCTGTAGCTCGCGTCGAAGGCGACCTCGCCCGCGACGTCGGGAATGCCGATGCAGTTGCCGTATCCGGCGATCCCGCCCACGACCCCGTCGAAGAGGTACCGATTGCGCGTCGCCGTGGCGGCGTCGGTGCGGCCGGTGGGATCGTCGGCCGGGTCGAGGGGCCCGAAGCGGAGGCTGTTGCCGAGGGCAATCGGCCGTGCGCCCATGGTGAAGATGTCGCGGATGATGCCGCCGACCCCGGTCGCCGCGCCCTGGTGGGGCTCGACGGCACTCGGATGGTTGTGTGACTCGACCTTGAACACCGCGGCCAGCCCGTCACCGATGTCGAGCGCGCCGGCGTTCTCTCCGGGCCCGACGAGCACCCGCTCCCCCGTCGTCGGCAGGCGGCCGAGCAGCCCGCGCGAATGCTTGTAGGCGCAATGCTCCGACCACATCGCGCCGAACATGCCCAGCTCCACGGTGTTCGGCTCGCGACCAAGACGCGCCACGATGGAGCGGTATTCGTCTTCGGCGAGGCCGTGCCGCTCCGAAGGGATGGTGATCGTCATCGATCGGTGCCGGTGCGCCGGTCAGGCAATCAGCGGCCGCCGCCCACGGGTCCGGACATCGGCCGATCACGACCCAGCTCCAGGATCACCGCGCCGACGCAGGCGGCAGCGGCGCCGATGAGGACGAGCATCGTGCCGACCCCGGCGATGCCGAAGCCGAGCCGGTCGAGCGCGACCCCGAAGGCCGCGAACGAGAGACAGAGCGTGGCAAGCCGGAGGTGCGGGATCGCGGGGACGCTCGCGCTCAAAAAGATCGTGGCCACGACGCCGAGCAGGAGCACCAGGAAGATGAGGTTCATGGCATTGCCACTGTCGGCCCGCCCGGGGAAGAGCTCCACCACGAAGCCGAGCGCCGCCAGCACCGCCCCGCCGCCCACCAGCCAGCCGGACATCGTCACCGGCCATGTGATGGGAAGGTCCATCTGCTGTCCCTGTGAACCGTCACCGCGGCCGTCGCGTGGCGGAAGCGGGCTGACCGACCGCGGCGCTGGGCGGCCGGGTCGTGGCGGCTGACCGGCCGCGCGCTCGTCGGCACGAGGCGGTGGTGGCGCCGCCCCGGGCTCGGCGCGGTCGGCGGTGCCCGAGGGACGCGGCGGCGCGTCGTCGAGCGGCCGGCCGCGCTCGTCGTCTGCGGCCGTGGAGCCGTCCACGCCGGCGGCCTGGTCGTCGTCAGCCGTCGCCGGCGACTCCGACGCGGGCCAGCCTGGCGCGGGCGGGATCGTGGCGGTCTGGTCGTCGCGGTTCTCGCGGTCGGCCGCATCAATGGGGCGACCGCAGGACGGGCAGAATGCCGCGTCGTCGTCGACCTCGGTGCCGCAGTTGCTGCAGAAGCGTGTCATCTGAATGGTCCGTCAGCTGCGTGCGAATCGGGTGAGCGCCCCGATGACGACGATCAGCGAGGCGAGGAAGACGATGATCCCGCCCGGCGTGAGGCTGCGGAGCAGCTCGGTGACGGGGCCACCGGCATTGCCGAGCACCTCGATAACGACGAACAGCGCCGCCAACGCGATCGACCAGACGAGACCGATGACGAGACCGATGCCCTGCAGCATGCCGGGCCGTGCCCGCACCATGCCGGCGATCGCCAACACGAGGAGCAGCAGCGCCAGCAGCGGAACCGCCGCCGCAAGGCCGAAGTACGCCTGGTCGGCGACGCCACCGCTCACGTCGGCCATGGCACCGATGAACGAGACGCCGTAGCCGGAGGCGCCGAAGGCACGGTCGTAGAGCGATCCCTCGTTGCCGTAGGCGAATGGCAGCAGCCAGCCGGCGACGAGTCCGGCCGCCCCGATGAGCAGCACGATCGGCCCGAGGATGGCTCGTGCGTGCTCGCCGGCGGTGACCACCACTGCCGGCTCATCACCGGCGGCGGCGGCGGCCGGTGGGACATAGCCGGGCGCAGTGGCAGCGCGCAGATTCGCGCCGCAGTTCTGGCAGAAGGCAACTCCGGCGCGGTTGTGCGTTCCGCAGCGCGGGCATGCCTGGGTTCCCTCGGGCGCGCCGGGGCGCTCGACGGTCGCCGCCACGCCGGCGGCAACGAGCCGCTGGCCGCAGTTGCGACAGAAGGCGAGCCCGGGGCGGTTCTCGGTGCCGCAGCGCGGGCACTGGGTGCTCTCCCCGACCTCCGATGCCGCGGGGACGCTGTGGGCGGGCGCCGGGGGCGCCGGCGTGGCCATCGCCGCGGTGTCCTCCGTCAGGCGATCGTCGTCGCGTGCCGGTGGCGCCACCGCCTCCGCTTCCGGGGGTGGCTGGACCGCCTCCTCTTGAGCCACGTCCGGGCTGGCGGCGTCCTCGCGAGCGGCGTCCTCCTGGTTCTGTGCCACGGCGGACATCGTGTCGCCGGACGGATCGTCGTAGGTGCGCTCGCCGAGATCGAAGGCAGCGGTGCCCTCCGATGGCGGACCCGGCACGTCCCCGGCGGCGACGGCCGCGTCACCTCGGTCGCGCTCCGGGGCGCGATTCGGCCAATCGTCCGCGTCCCCCGACCCGGCGGCCGGCGGTTCAGTCGGCCATGCCGGCCCGGCATCCGGGACGGGATCGCTGCTCGCGGGCGGCGCCTCGAACTCGTCACGCGCGCCGGCATCGGTCACGTCGCTGCGTGCGGGGTCCGGGGTCGGATCGGGTGTCGGGTCGGGAGTCGGGTCAGAGGGGGTCGCGGTGGACGCATCCGCAAGCTCGTCGGGGCGGTCCCGCTCGTCGTTCATCATGGGGCGTGGTGCCTCCCTCAGCGGCCGAACTGGGCGATTTGCATCATAGCCGACGCTCCGCGGCGGCCGGCTGCCGGGCGAGCCACCGGTCGAGCGACCGGAACAGGCGCAGGCCGTCCTCCCCGCCGATCTCCGCCTCCGCGGCGCGCTCCGGGTGCGGCATCAGGCCCAGCACGTTGCCGTGCTCGTTCGTGATGCCGGCGATGCCGCGCAGCGAGCCATTTGGGTTCGCCTCCGCAGCAACCGTGCCATCCGCGCGCGCGTAGCGCAGCGCCACACGGTGCGCCGCCTCGAGCGCGTCGAGCGTGGCTTCGTCGGCGTGGTAGCGGCCCGCGCCGTGCGAGATCGGAAGCGAGATGACGTCCCCGGTGGCGAGGTCGCCGAGCCAGGGTCCGGCTGCCGTATCGACGCGCAGCGACTGCCAGTCGCAGCGGAATTCGAGGTGGTCATTGCGCAGCAGGACGCCGGGGAGCATGCCCGCCTCGCACAGCACCTGGAAGCCGTTGCACGAGCCGAGCACCGGCCCGCCCCGGGCGGCAAACGCCTCGACGGCACGCATGATCGGCGAGAACCGGGCGATGGCGCCGGTGCGCAGGTGGTCGCCGTGCGCGAAGCCGCCCGGCAGGACGACCGCGTCCGCCACGCCGAGGTCCGCCTCGGTGTGCCACACCACCCGCGCGTCCCACCCGATGAGCCCGGCGACATGGACGAAGTCGCGCTCGCTCCATGTACCGGGGAAGACGACGACGGCCACGCGCGGCGCGCTCACGACGGGATCACGGGGTCCGGGTCGGGCGTCTCGTCGGCGCGCAGCTGCCAGGTCGCAACCTCCATCACCGGGTTGGCGAGCAGGCGGCGGCACATCTCCGCAACGCTGGCCTCCGCGGTGGCGGCGTCATCGGCCTCGAACAGGATGCGCAGTGACTTGCCGGTGCGCACCTCGGCGACGGTCGCGTAGCCGAGCGACCGCAACCCGCCCGCGATCGTCCTTCCCTCCGGGTCGGCGATCCCACCCTTCAGGCTGACGTGGACGTCGGCCAGCCACCTCACCGGGCGCCGAACCCGGCAGCGTTCCAGCGGCTCCCCGTGAGCCGCTCGTACGCGGTCACGTATCGGTCGCGGGTGCCGGTGATGACCTCGTCCGGCAGGCGCGGCGCGGGCGGCTCCTTGTTCCAGCCGCTGGCGGCCACGAAGTCGCGGACGTACTGCTTGTCGAAGCTCGGCGGCGACGACCCGGGCGCGTAGAGGTCGGCGTCCCAGAAGCGTGACGAGTCGGGCGTGAAGACCTCGTCGATGAGTGCCAGCTGGCCGTCGATCCAGCCGAACTCGAACTTCGTGTCGGCGAGGATGAGGCCGGCCCGCTCGGCGATCTCGCTCCCGGCACGGTAGAGGGCCAGCGACCGCTCCTCGAGGTCACGCGCCAACTCGTCGCCCACCAGGTCGGCGAGCTGGCCGCGGCTGATGTTCTCGTCGTGCCCCTCCTCGGCCTTCGTCGACGGCGTGAAGATCGGCTCGGGCAGCTTGCCCGCTTCCTTCATCCGCGGCGGCAGGACATGGCCGCAGACCTCGCCGCTGCGGCCGTACTCGGCCCAGCCCGAGCCGGCGAGGTATCCCCGCACCACGCATTCGGCGTCGACACGATCCGCGCGGCGCGCCAGGGTCGTGCGCCCGACGAGCTCGGGGCCGCTCGCCTCCGGCGGCAGGTCGGAAGCATCGGCTGAGATGAAGTGATTCGGCCCGAGGTCGGTGAGCTGGCCGAACCACCACGCCGAGAGCTGGGTGAGCACGCGTCCCTTGTCCGGGATCGGCTGGTCGAAGACGACGTCGAAGGCGGAGAGGCGATCGGTCGCCACCAGCAGCAGGCGGTCGTCGCCGACCGCGTACGTCTCGCGGACCTTACCGCGATGGATGAGCGGGAGACCGTCGATATCGGTCTGGAGAAGGGTGTCCGACATGTCGATCGTCAAGCTCCGGTCCGTGGTTCGGCTGGGTCGTCTGGCTCGTCGGAATGGGGCGGTCGCCGCGTGTCTGGGATGTCGAAACGACGCTTGAGCATGCCCCCATAGTGCAGGATCGCACTGCCTCCGAGGAAGCCGATTCCGGACACGATCTGCCCAGCGACACGGGTCGGGTCCACCTGCGGCCTCGTTTTAGCGTCCCGCCTCCCGGCGCGCACGGCGCGCCTCGATCGACCACCACGCCGCAGCCCACGCGTGGAGGGCACCGCCGGCCAGCACCAGGCACAGCCAGATCGCCACGAAGGCCACCAGCAGCAGCACGGTCTGCGGTCGGGCCAGGTCGCCGGCGCGGAGGGCCATGCCGATGGGCGCCCAGAGGACGCGCAGCAGGACCGTCGCCACGCTGGTCAGCGCCGTGAGCGCCGCGAGGGACACGACGGCGGTGCCGAGCAGGGCCAGCGGCTCGCGGCCCAGGTCGGCGAAGCCGGCGGCGAGGGCTGCTCCCAGCGGCGCCGCATCGGGCCCGGTGGCGCGCCGCTGGACCGCCGCCCCGTACGCCTGGCTCAGGGCGACGATGACGACCGCGACCGCCAGCAGCGGCGCCACGTCGCGCGCGATCCTGAGCAGCACCGGGCCGCCGATGTCGGGCGACTGGAACTCGCCGGGCGCGACGCCCGCGACGGCGAGCGCGGTGGCGGTGATGGCGATCGCCGCCGGCAGCAGCGCGACGAGCAGGACGACCGTCAGCATCGCGGTCTCGCCGCCGAGCGACCCAGACGGCTGGCGTCGTGCCGGCTCGCGCCACTCGGGATGAGCCACGACCGGTCGCAGGCCGCGTTGCAGCGCCGCCTCGCCGAGGGCGACCAGGACGCAGAGCACGACGATCAGCCCGACGCAGCCGACGGCAATGAGAACCATGTTCCATGGCCACGCGCCGGAGGTGACGAGGCCGCTCCCGAAGAAGGCCAGCCCCGCGGCGTCGGGCAGCGGCACGACCGCGAGCAGCAGCGGCAGCCAGCCCACGAAGGCGAGTGCGGCGAGGGAGGCCGGCACCCACAGCTCGGCGCGATCAGCGACGAGACGGAGGGCGGTGCCGGCGGCGACGAACCAGGAGCGCATCGGTGCAGCGGCGCCAGGCGCGGCGATCAATCGAGCTCGAGCGCGCGATACGACGCGTCGATGCCGGCGAGGTGGTGCTCGAGGCTCATCGCCGCGTCGATCTCGTCGCGGTCGAGCCACTCCGCGACCCCCGGATCGGTTTGGAGCGCGTCCACGAACGCAGTGTCGCCGGTCCACGCGCGCTTCGCGGCGTCCTGCACGAGCCGGTACGCGGCCTGCCGGTCCGCTCCCTTGCGGATCATCGCCAGCAGGAGCGCCTCGGAGTAGACCATCCCGCCGAGCTGCTCGAGGTTGGCCCGCATCCGCGCCGCGTCCACCTCGAGGCCGTCGAGGATGTCGGCCAGCGTGCGGGTCGCGTACGCGGCGACACCGATCGCACGCTCGAAGACGAACCGCTCGGCGGAGCTGTGGCTGATGTCACGCTCGTGCCAGAGGGCCATGTTCTCGAGGCCGACCAGCGCGTCGCCGCGGAGGAGCCGGGCCATGCCGGTGACCCGCTCGGCGAGGATCGGGTTGCGCTTGTGCGGCATGGCGCTGCTCCCCTGCTGGCCGGCGCCGAAGGGTTCGAACGCCTCCCCCACCTCGGTCCGTTGCAGGTGGCGCACCTCGGTGCTGATGCGCTCCAGCGTGCCGCCGAGGATGGCGAGCGCCGTCAGCAGCTCCGCATGGCGGTCGCGGCTCACCACCTGCGTCGCGGCGGGGTCCGGCGTGAGGCCCAGCGCGCCGCAGACGTGCGCCTCCACCGCGGCACTCACGTTCGCATGGGTCCCGACCGCGCCCGAGACCTTGCCGACGCCGATCCCCTCGCGGGCGCGCGCCAGCCGCGTGGCATCGCGGCCGAGCTCGGCGAACCAGCCGGCCGCCTTGAAGCCGAACGTCATCGGCTCGGCATGGATGCCGTGGCTGCGGCCCACCATGGGCGTCTGACGGTGCTGGATCGCGAGCCGCTCGGTGACCTGGGCCAGGCGCGCCAGCTCGGCTTCGACGACGGCGGTCGCGTCGCGCAGCACCACCGCCGTGGCGGTATCGAGCACATCCGAGCTGGTGAGGCCGAAATGGAGCCACCGGCCCTCCGGACCAAGGCGTTCGATCACGCTGCGCAAAAAGGCGATGACGTCGTGCTGCGACTCGCGCTCGATCTCGCGGGCGCGGTCGGGGTCGACATCGGTCCCGGCGGTGACGATCCGCTGCCAATCCTGCTCCGGCACGACGCCGGCATCCCGCAGCGCCTCGACGGCGAGGAGCTCGATGCGCAGCCAGAGAGCAAGCTTGCGCCGCTCCCCGAACAGCTCACGCAGCTCGGGCAGCGCGTAGCGATCGATCACGGCGCCCATGGTACGGTCCCGCGCCGAAGGGCGCCGCCCGGCGCCCGAGAACGTCCCTGCTTACGACAGCTAGCCGCGCGGGTCGATGCGCAGCTCCGCCATCGTTGCCTGCTCGGCGCGGAACGCTGCGACGCGCTCCGCCACGTCGGGATCGGCGAGCGCCAGGATGCGCGCGGCGAGATGCGCCGCGTTCTTCGCCCCCGCCGACCCGATGGCGACGCTCGCGACCGGTACGCCGGGCGGCATCTGCACCACGCTGTACAGCGCATCCGCGCCGCCCAGGGCGCCGCCGTCGAGAGGTACGCCGATCACCGGCCTCCCGGTGAGCGACGCGAGGACGCCCGGGAGGTGCGCCGCGAGTCCCGCCGCGCCGATGAACAGCTCCACCCCCGCCGCCTCGGCCGCCGCGACATAGTGAACCAGCGCATCCGCCTGGCGGTGGGCGCTGATGACGTTCGCCTCCCATGCGATGCCGTACGTATCGAGCACGTCGAAGCAGCCGCGCAGGGCGGGGAGGTCGGAGCGTGAGCCGCACACGACGGCGACGCGGGGCGAATCGGTCACGGGTCAGCAGTCTACTCGTGCCTGCCGGCCACGGCCGTCCACCACCGCCCCTGCGCCCCGGCCCTCTCCGTCCATCGTTTCCGCCGCCCCGTTTTGCAACCATACGACCGCAGAACCGGCCCTCCTTCGGTCGGCTCACGCGTGGCGTGCCACGAAACCAAACCATGCGACCGACGAAACTCCGGCCGCGCGGTCGGGATGCGCAGATTTGGGGCACCGCAACGGACAGGGCGCCGGCCGCGCGGTCGGGATGCGCAGATTTGGGGCACCGCAACGGAGGGGGCGCCGGGCGGGGCATGTGTCAGCAGTCGTCGCATCGCGAAGATCAGCGCGCCTGTGCGGTGCCGCTGGCGGTCCCACCGAGCGACGGAGTCGCGTCGCCAATTGGCGCGGCAGCGCGGCGCGCCGGCGCTCGCTATGATGCCGCCCCGCCCCCGGCACATCGTTGAGGCAATCCCATGTGGTCGAAACGGAGTACGCAGGTGGCGCGTGCCACCGTCCTCCTGCTCTCCGGCATGATCCTGCTGATGGCCTGCGGCGTCAGCGCAGAGACGCCGGGACGCAGTGTTGGGCGCCCGACCGCGACCGCAACCGCCAGCATCGCGGGCCGGCCAGCGCATGTCTTCGTCGTCATCTTCGAGAACCAGGCTGCCGACGCCGCCATCGGGCCGGAGGCGCCCTATCTGGCCTCACTGGCCGCGCGGTACGGCCTTGCGACGAATTACCTCGCGACCGCGCACCCGTCACTGCCGAATTACCTCGAACTGTTCAGTGGCTCGACCCAAGGCGTCTCGGACGACGCGCGGCACGACATCTCGGCGCCGACGCTTGCGGACCAGCTCGAGGCAACGGGGCTCACGTGGCGCGTCTACGAGGAGAATTACCCCGGCGACTGCTTCAAAGGAGCGTCAGCCAGTGGAGGCGCCGATGGCAGCGGCGACTATCGGCGCAAGCACAACCCGGCCATCAGCTTCACGAGCATCAGCGGTAGTGCGGCGCGATGCGCCAACATCACCGACTTCGCCCATCTCGACCCGGACGCCAGTGATGTCGCGTTCATCATTCCCAACCAATGCCACGACATGCATGACTGCCCCATCAGCGCCGGTGACGCGTGGGCACGCCAGGTGCTTGCGCCTCTGATCTCCAGCCCGGCGATGGCTGACGGCGTCCTCTTCGTGACGTTTGACGAGGCGCACGGCGATACCGCGAGTGGTGACGCGAACAGGGTGGCGACGATCGTGGTCGCACCCGGCGCGCCTGGACCGCGACAGTCGGACGAGGCATATAGCCACGCGAGTCTGCTCCGCACGATCGAGGACCTCTACCACCTGCCGTGCTTGGCTGATGCATGCACCGCGGCGCCGATGAATGACCTCATTGCACCAGGCTAGCGGGCCTCGAGACGAGTCCGTGGTAGCCGGCCGCATCGGCCTGGGGGACCCCGTCGGCGAAGGCCGATCCGCGCATCGGGTCGGCGATGGCGGCTAACAACCAGAACGGCCTCACGGCGCCACCTGCGCACCGATGTCGGACCGATGCTGGCCGCCGACCAGCGTCACCTCGCCGATGCCCCGGTACGCCGCAGCGCGCGCAGCCGCAAGGTCGGCACCACGGCCCACGACGGTGACGACCCTGCCCCCCCGCGCCACGAACTCGCCGCCGTCCTCGCGACGCGTGCCGGCATGGAAGACGAGGACCTCTCCGTCGTCATCGGGTGCGGCAGGATCGACGCCGCGGAGGCGCCCCCCGGGGATGGGCGCCTCCGGATAGCCCTCGGCGGCGACCACCACGCCGACCGCCGCGGCGCCGGACCGCAGCGCGACGCTCCCCTCCATCGCGCCCCGATCGCCCGTTGCCGTGCCCCGCAGCGCGGCAGCGAGATCACCGTCGAGGAGCGGCAGGATCACCTGCGCCTCGGGATCGCCGAAGCGGACGTTGAATTCGAGCACCATGGGTCCGGCATCGGTCAGCATCAGCCCGGCGTAGAGGATGCCGCGGTACGACAGGCCGTCGCGTGCCATGCGCCAGGCAACCGGCTCGAAGATCCGCTCCACCGCCGCGCCGAGCGCGGCCGTCCCGAACCACGGCACCGGGCTGAAGGCACCCATCCCGCCGGTGATCGGTCCGGCGTCGCCGTCGCGCAGCCGCTTGTGGTCGCTGGCTGCCCCCAGCGGCACGACGTGCTCGCCGCTGACGAGCGCGAAGGCGCTCACCTCACGCCCGACGAGCCGCTCCTCGAGCAGCACGGTCCCGCGTTCCGGGGCAACATCGAAGAGGTCGCGCAGCGCCGCCGCCGCCTCGTCACGCGTCTCCGGCACGACGACCCCCTTGCCCGCCGCCAGCCAGTCCGCCTTGACAACCGGCGGCCGCTCCCACGCATCGAGGTCGGCCTCAGCCGCGCTGCGCACGATGACCGATCTCGCGCTCGGCACCTCGGCCCGCTCCATGACCGTCTTCGCGAACGCCTTCGACGACTCGAGCCGCGCCGCTGCCCGGCTCGGCCCGAATGCCGGCGCGATCCCGTCGAGAGCGTCGGTCACGCCGGCTGCCAGCGGCGCCTCGGGACCGACGACGACGAGGTCATACCGCTCCCGCGATACGTGGCGCGCCACCGCCGCCGGGTCGAGCAGATCCAGGTCCGGCACCGTCTCGGCGCACGCCGACGTGCCGCCATTGCCCGGCGCGATGCGCACGCGCCGCACCCGCTCGTCGCGCGCGAGGCGCCAGGCGAGGGCATGCTCCCGCCCGCCAGCCCCGAGGATGAGTATCTCCATCCCGCGCTAGGGGGCCGGTGAGCTGCCGGTGAGCGTCGCGAGCTGGTCGAGCACCGCCTGCAGGTCGTCGATGCGCGCCTGGTAGGTCCCGAGGTCACCGGCGGCGAGCGCGCGCTGCGCCGCGTCGTAGAGGCGCTGGGCCTCCGCCACGAGCGCCGCGACGTCGCCCGGCAGCGGCGTGCCGCTTGGCTGCGGCGAAGCGCTGGCACCGGGCGAGGCGCTCGGCGCGGGTGAACCAGATGGTGACGGAGATGGCGATGGCCCTCCGGTCGGCGGCGGTGGCGCCTCCTCGCCGAGCAGCTGCGCCAGGCCCGACGCGACGTCGTCGGCGAACGCGACGCGATCCTGGCTGACCATGATCACGCGCACGAACTCGGGGAAGGGCGCTCCCTCCGCCTGGAGGAAGATCGGCTCGACGTAAACGAGGCCGTCGTCGCCGACGGGCAGCACCAACAGGTTGCCCCGCACGACACGCGAGCCGGACTGGTTCCACAGCGTGAACTGCCCGCTGATCGCGTCGTCCTGGTCGATCCGCGCCTCCACCTGGGCGGGGCCCTGGGTCGAGGTGTCGGTCGGGAACTGGAACGCGATCCGTTCGCCGTAGACGCCCGGGTCCATGCGTGCCGCGATCCACGCGATCATGTTCGGTCGCCGCTCCGGGACGAGCGGCTGGATGAGCGTGAACTCGGCCGTGTCCTCGCCGGGGATGCGCATGATCACGTAGTACGGCTCCATCGGCTCGCCGGTGCCCTTCGAGACGTCGTCGGGGAATGCCCAGCGGTCGTCCTGGTTGTAGAACGTGGTGGCGCCACCATCGGTCGCGGGCAGGTGGTAGAGCAGGTACTGCGTGTTCTGCGCGGTGAAGAGGTCCTCGGGGTAGCGGAGGTGCGGCACCAGGTCGGACGGCATCGCGTCCATTGACTCGAAGAGGCCGGGGAAGATGCGGCTGTAGGCGGCCAGGATCGGCTCGTTCGGATCAACGGCATAGAAGTGGACCGTGCCGTCGTGCGCGTCCATCACGACCTTCACGCTGTTGCGGACGTAGTTCTGGCCGGCGAAGGGCGCCCCGGCGGGGAGTGGCTGCGCGTCGGGATAGCGATCGGTCGAGGTGTAGGCGTCCCACACCCAGAGCAGCCGGTCGTCGGCGCTGACGAGGTAGGGATCGCCGTCGTAGGCGAGGAACGGGGCGATCTCGGGGACGCGCTCCTCCAGCGTGCGGCGGAAGAGGATCTGCGACTCCGGCGTCAGCTGGTCGCTGATGAGCAGGTTGAGGTCGCCGAAGCGCATCGCGAAGAGGAACCGGGTGACGAAGTTGCCGATGCCGACGCCGGTGGTGCCGGTCCAGCTGGTGGTGGCGCCCGTGTCGGTGGCGGTGTCGTTGAGCGGATAGTCGAACTCGGCCGTATCGGTCTGGGTGACGACATAGGTGTCGGTCGTCTCGCCAAAGTAGATCCGTGGCTCGCCGACCGGCAGCTGTGGGTCGCCGTTGATGCCGCTGACGAGGTAGTCGGGCGCACCCTGCGGCGTCACCGCGTCGACCGGCACGGCGGTGATGCCGTAGCCGTGGGTGAAGACGAGGCGCTCGTTGGTCCATGTGCGCGCCTGGTCCGCGAGGCGCGCGACGTCGAGCTCACGGGCGCTGAGCATGATCTGGCGCTGCTGCCCGCCGATGTCGTAGCGGTCGATGTCGACGTCGGCGAAGTTGTAGTAGCGGCGCAGGATCTGCTGCTGCCCGAAGGTGGTGAGGAGCGGGCGGTAGTCCCACAGCCGCAGGTTGTCGATGGTGGCCGCGTCGCCGTCGAAGACGGTCCGCGTGAGCGTCTGCTCGCCGGTGAAACGCCGCTCCTCGATGGCGTTGAGGTCGAAGGCGGCGCGCGTCGAGCCGATATGGGCGGCGATGAAGGGCCGCTCCGCGTTCTGCTCGTTCGGGTTGACCTGGACGGTCTGCACGACGCCGGGGTAGATGGAGCCGATGAGGAGCGAGGCAGCGACCCAGGCGACCGCGGTGAGGCTGAGCAGCCACAGCGTCCGGAACCAGATGTTCGCCAGCATGAGCACCGCCGCCACGCCGGCCAGCACCGTCAGGATCGTGTACGCCGGGACCTGGGCGTGCAGATCGGTGTAGCTCACCGCCTGCATCGCCTCGTAGCCGTTGCGCGAGTAGCTCAGCTCCGCGATGTCGAACTGGAAGCCGATGCCGATGGTGACCAGCAGCAGCGCACCGATGACGCTGAGGTGCGCCCGCACCGGCGCGGTGAGCCGGAACTGCCAGCGCAGCGCACCGGCGGCGTACGTGGCGAGCGTGAAGATGAGGACGGCGATGAGCGTCGTCACCGCGAAGCCCTGGAGGAACCGATAGAAGGGCAGGTCGAAGACGTAGAACCCCACGTCGCGCCCGAAATGCGGGTCGACCGCGCCGAAGCTGCCGCCGTTGAAGAAGAGCAGGATCTGCTCCCAGCTTCCCGACCAGGCGGCACCGGAGCCGAGGCCCAGCAGGACGGCGAACCCGACCAGCCCAATCGTGATCCAGCGGCTGGCACCGGTCGTGTCGGGCAGCTCGAAGGTCCCGATGCGCCGCAACGGGACCTGCGGTGCCACGCGCCGCGCGATGAGGATGCTCACCGCCGCGGGAATGACAAACGCGGCGAAGCCCACGAAGAAGAGCAGCACCTGCGCCCCGAGCCGCGTCGTCAGGACGTCGCGACGGCCGAGCGCGCCGTACCACATCAGGTCGGTGAGGAGGTCGACGAGGCCACCGGCGAAGCCGAGCAGGAAGAGCCCCAGCACGACGAGCGCGCCGATGATCACCCAGCGCCGAACGCGGCCGCCGTCCCAGTCGCTGCCCGGACCGCCGAACGGTGACCCGCCACCACGGCCCGTGCCCCCCGACGATGCGCGGCGACGGCGTGCCAGCTCGTCGCGGACATCCGTCGGCGGACCATCGTCGCCGTTGCCGCGCGGCGTGCGCGGCGGGATCGGCCGCCCCTCGCGGGCGGCGTCCGCTTCCTGCTGACGGCGCTGGAGATCCTCGAGGAGCCGGTCGAACCACGATGACATTGGCCACTGATCCTAGCGGCTACCATCGGTTCATGCGTCTCGAAGGGTCGTATCCCAGACGCGTCCCAGAAATACGCCTCATCCTCGGGCGGCATGGCATCTCGCGAGCCCGCCGGCGTGGCATTCGCTGACCGGCTCATACCGCCTCTGGGAGAGCGGACGCTGCAGCGCGTTCCGTTGCCACGGCTATGGTCACTCCGATACGGGGACGTGGCGTGGATGACCGCGGGAAACGCCGGGCTCATCGGCGCCATGTGGGTGCGGCATGGCGGGCTCGATCCGCTCGTGGACCTCTCCGGGTGGTTGACCGCCGGGGGCCAACTCACGGCGCTCTTCGGCACCTACCTGGCGCTGCTCGGACTCGTCCTCGTCGCGCGCAGCCCGTGGTTGGACCAGCTGGCGGGCATGCATCGGCTGATGGCCTGGCACCGATGGATCGGATTCAGCTGTGTCTGGCTGCTGGTGGCGCACACGCTGCTCACGACCGCCGGCTATGCCCTGGGGGACGGCAGCAGCATCTTCGCCGAGACCTGGACGCTGGTGGCGACCTACCCCTATGTGCTGATGGGGACCGTCGCACTGTTGCTCCTCATCGGCGTCGGGATCGCCTCGGCGCGCGGCGCACGGCGGCGGATCTCGTATGAGACCTGGTACGGCATCCACCTCTACACGTACCTCGCCATGGTGCTGGGCTTCGGCCACCAGCTCGCCATCGGGACAGACTTCCAGGCGGATCCGGTGGCCCGCTGGTACTGGGTTGCCCTCTATCTCGTCACCGCCGGGCTCATCGTGCTCTACCGCTTTGGGCAACCGTTGGCGCTCTCTCTCCGGCACCGGCTGCGGGTGGCTGACGTCGTTCGCGAGGGGCCGGAGGTCGTGTCGGTCTACGTTCGCGGGCGCCGGCTGAACCAGTTGGCGGTACGCGCCGGCCAGTATTTCGTGTGGCGCTTCCTTACCGCGGACGGCTGGTGGCGAGGCCATCCGTTCTCGCTCTCCGCGGCGCCGAACGGCAGGTGGTTGCGACTGACCATCAAGGCCGATGGCGACTACACGCGCCGGCTCCTGCAGCTCCGGCCCGGAACGCCGGTGGCGGTTGAGGGTCCGTACGGCATCCTGACCGGGGCGCGACGGACGCGGGATCGTGTCCTGCTCATCGCCGGCGGCATCGGCATCACGCCGCTCCGCGCCCTGCTTGATGAGCTCCCGGCGGGTCGCAAGCAGATCGCCATGCTCTATCGCGCTCGCGACTGGAACGATGCGGTCTTCGCCGATGAGCTGGACCGCCTCGCGGAGCGTCGCGGAGTTGAGCTTCACTATCTCATCGGTCGACGCGGGTCCGCCGGCTTGCCCGACGAACCATTCTCGCCACAGAGCCTGCTGACGCTCGTGCCGGATATCGCCGAGCGCGACGTGTTTGTCTGCGGGCCGATACCCATGCTCGACACGGTGCATCGCAGCCTTCGGACACTTCGGGTGCCGCGGGCTCAGCTCCACGTTGAGCGATTCTCATATTGACGAGGATCTGCTGACATGCCGAAGCGCGGAATCGTCGCGTCACTGCTCACCGCTGCGGGGCTGGTGCTGCTGCTGAGCTTCAAGACGCCAACCCAGACCAGTCCTACCGCCGACGGATTGGACGTGGGGCAGCGTTCCACGCCGGAGCCAGCGCGATCGAACACCGCGCCGAGCTCCAGGGCCGACTCGCCGACTGCCCTCCCCACGGCGACGCCGACGCCGCAGACCGCCTCCGACACGGTCACCGGGCCGGTCATTCCGACTCGCTTCGGCAACATCCAGCTGAAGGTCACCTTCTCGGACGGGAAGATCGCCGACGTGACGGCACTCCAGCTCCCCAATGACCGGCCGCGATCCGCCTATATCTCTTCGGTCGTTGCGCCCTTTCTGCGGCAGGAAGCACTCCAGGCCCAGAGCGCCCAGATCGACCTTCTGTCCGGGGCCACCTACACCAGTGAGGCATACGCTGAGTCGCTGCAGGCCGTCCTGGATCAGAACCATGGCTGACCCTCGTGTCCCGACTGGGGGCAGCGTCCGCCGCGTCCGCGTCGAGCACATCATGGGCACCGCAATCGGCATCGATCTCCGGGATCCATTCGTCGCGGGCTCCATCTTCGATGAGGTGTTCACCTACCTTCGCGGCGTGGACGAGCGCTTCAGCTCGTATCGGCCCGAGAGCCAGATCAACCGTCTCGGGCGCGGAGAGCTCGAGGTCGGCGACTGCAGCCCCGACGTGCGCCAGGTGCTGGCGCTGTGCGAGGAGCTCCGCGTCGCGACCGGTGGCTCCTTCGACGCCCGGGCCATGCAGCCGGATGGTCACCTCGACCCTACCGGCGTGGTCAAGGGATGGGCCGTCGAGCAGGCTGGATGGATGCTGGCCGCGGCTGGCGCCCGAAATTTCACGATCAACGCCGGCGGCGACGTCGTCGCTCGCGGGAGCCCGCAGGCGGGGCGGAGCTGGCGCATCGGGATCCGCCACCCGGTTTGGCGCGACCGGGTTGCGGCCGTCCTCGAAGTCGGCGACGGCGCGATCGCCACCTCGGGAACCTATGAGCGCGGCACACACATCGGTGCGCCATCCACCGGACGCTCCGCGGGCAACTTCCTCAGCCTCACGGTGGTAGGGCCAAGCCTGACCTATGCCGATGCGTATGCGACCGCCGCGTTCGCGATGGGCGGCGGAGGTCCTGCCTGGGTCGCAAGCCAGCCAGGGTACGGCGGCTTCGCGGTGACGACTGACCGGCGAACCGTGTGGACGCCGGTTGCCTGGGACCTACGCGCCGCGCCGACGTCGTAAGGGAGGCGGTCGGCTTCGTTGGGGTCAGGCAGCTCGAAAGGCCGAACCCCCGGATCAACCTGATCCGCGCCCGCGATTGCCGCCGGCGCAATCTATCGACCCAATTCGCTGCGTGGCGCGCGGCGGTGCCACGAATTGCAGCATCCGGACCGCGACTGGGCGGCACCGGGCGCGCTTGCTACCGGGGCGTGCCTCGCATCTGTACCAGCGGACCGCGATTGCGACCGGTTTCGGTCCGGATGTCAGCTTTCCGGGCAGTCGCGACGCGTGGCGGCGGCTACTCCCACTCGATGGTGGCCGGTGGCTTGGAGCTGATGTCGTAGACGACGCGGTTCACGCCCTGCACCTCGTTGACGATCCGGGAGCTGATCTTCGCCAGCACCTCGTACGGGAGCCGCGCCCAGTCGGCGGTCATCCCATCGTCGGAGGTGACGGCGCGAATGGCGACCACGTTCGCGTACGTCCGACCATCGCCCATGACCCCGACGCTGCGCACCGGGGTGAGGATGGCGAACGACTGCCACAGGGACCGATACAGGCCGGCGGCCTTGATCTCGTCGATGACGATCCAGTCCGCGTCACGCAGCGTCTCGAGCCGCTCGGCGGTCACCGCGCCGATGATCCGGATCGCGAGCCCGGGACCCGGGAACGGCTGGCGCTGCACCATCGCCTCCGGCAGACCGAGCTCGAGACCCACCCGACGCACCTCGTCCTTGAAGAGGTAGCGCAGCGGCTCGATGAGCTGGAAGCGCAGGTCGGGGGGCAGCCCGCCGACGTTGTGGTGCGTCTTGATCTTCTGGGACGCCTTCGTCTCCGACGTCTTCGACTCGATGACGTCCGGGTAGAGCGTGCCCTGGGTGAGGAAGTCGATCTGACCCAGCCGCGCCGCCTCCTCCTCGAAGACGCGGATGAACTCGTCGCCGATGATGCGGCGCTTCTCCTCCGGGTCCTCGACCCCGGCCAGGCGACGGAGGAATCGGTCCTGCGCGTCGACCATGATCAGATTCATGCCCAGGTCGCGCTCGAACGTGACACGCAGCAGCTCGGACTCGCGCTTGCGCATGAGCCCATGGTCGACGTAGATGCAGGTCAGCTGGTCACCGATGGCGCGATGCACGAGCGTTGCTGCCACTGCGGAGTCGACGCCACCGGAGAGGGCGCAGATGACGTGCCCGGAGCCCACCCGCGCACCGATCTCGGCGACGGTGGTTTCGACGAGGTTTGCCGCCGTCCAGTTCTGCCGGGCGCCGGCGATGCCGACCACGAAGTTGTGCAGCACGTCGCGACCGCACGGGGTGTGCACGACCTCGGGATGGAACTGGATGCCGTAGAGGTTGCGCGCGACGTCGGCCAGGCCGGCATACGGCGTCGAATCGGTCTGCGCCGTGGCGCTGAAGCCGTCCGGCGGCCGCAGGATCGAGTCACCGTGGCTCATCCATACCGGCTGATCGCGCTCGATGCCCGCGAACAGCCCGGCGTCATCGATCACGCTGACGGTCGCCGGTCCGTACTCGCGGCGGGTCGAGCTCACCACCTCCCCGCCGAGCTCGTGGGCCATCAGCTGCAGGCCGTAGCAGATGCCAAGGACGGGGATGCGGCCCGACCAGAGCGCCGGATCGGCCCGCGGGGCGCCGTCGTCATAGACCGATGCGGGGCCGCCGGAGAGGATGACTGCCTTCGCACCGCGCCGCTCGATCTCGGTCATTGGGGTGTCGTGCGGGAGCAGCTCGGAGTAGACGTTGAGCTCTCGCACGCGGCGCGCGATCAACTGGGCGAATTGGCTGCCGAAGTCGAGCACCACGACCGTGTCGGGTCGCTCGGGCGCCTCGGGCTCGATGCGGCGCGCGGCCGGCGCGTGGAGCGCCTGCTCGAGATAAGCCTCCACCTCGGCGTCATCGGGGGCGAGGACGCGATGGCCGGCGTTGGCGGCCTCCCCGTGGACGGTGCGGCCACGCTGCGTGGGCTCGTCGCTCAATGCGATTCCAGGCGCAGCGACCGGGTGACGGTCAGGTCCACCTTGCCGAGGGAGGCGGCGAGGCCGAGGGAGGTCGTCGCCAGCGCCTCGAAGCCGCGGCTCGCCAGGATGCGCGCCGATCCTGCGTCCCAGGCGTTCGGCATGACGAAGATGCCGGCCTCATGGAGGCGTCGGAATCGGTCCCGGCGAGAGCCCCATGCCGCGTGCTGCATCGGGGGTCAGGATAACGCGACGCCGACGTCCGACGTGGCGGCCCGGGCCGCATCGCGTTTCGTCGGCTACCGTGGTCGGCATCTCGCCCCCGCACGAGGACTGGCCGATGGACGACGAACGACGCGACATCGCCGCGGAGCTGACCGAGCGCGTACCGCAGCCGAGCGCCGCGGTCCGCCTGACGCAGCCGATGAGCGAGCTCGACCTGGCTGCGCTCTTCGACACGCACCTGCCCAACATCGCCGATCGGGTGGCGGATCTCGGCGGCGAGCCGGCCGGAGCGCCGTACGGCCGCTACCACCAGTTCGGGCCCGACGTCGTCGATGTCGAGATCGGTATCCCCGTCGTCGCACCGGTGGCGAACCTGCGGCCCCTCGCCGCATGCGAGCCGGGCGAGTTGGGTGGGTCAGCGCTGCCGGGCGGGCGCCTCGCCGTGGTGATGCACCGCGGCGCGTACGAGGGGCTGCCGGGAGCGTACGACCGCCTTCGCGCATGGATCGCCGAGAAGGGCGAGCAGCCGAGCAGCGGTCCGTGGGAGTCGTACCTGGACGATCCGAGCGAGGTCGAGGACGCCGGCGAGCTGCGGACAGAGGTCTGCTGGCCGCTCGCCTGATCGTCTCCGGCTAGCCCGCCAGGAATTCGCGGGGGTGCGAACCGAGGAACGCCTCGAGGTCGATCCCACCCGCACCGATGACGCGCTGGCGCGCGTGGTATGCCTGCGCGAACGCGCTGAGCCCCGGGCTCGCGGCGCGCACGCCCGGGTTGACCACGATGGCGATCGGGTCGTCGCTGCCGCGCAGCAGCTTGCCGGGGGCCACCACCCAGTCCACCTCGGCGTTGCCGTCGCGCCAGTAGCTCAGCTCGTCGGGGTCGGCATGCGACCACAGGTGCGCGCCGACCGCCGATCGCACCAGCCGACTCCAGAACGCATGGTCGGCGCGGGCCGTCGCCATCGTCGTGCGCGCCGTGGCGGAGACGAGCGCCGTGTTCAGCGCGAGGAGACGCGGGCTCGAGGCGCGACGCCGCACGCGCCCCCCGGCATACTTCCCGACCCCGGTGACCATCCCCGCTCCACCGAGCAGGTCGAGATAGTGGGACAGGGTCACCGTGTTGCCGGCATCGGAAAGGGTGCCTAGCATCTTCGTGTACGACAGCACCTGGCCCGAATACGAGCAGGCGAGGCGGAAGAGCTGGCGCAGCAGCGCCGGCTTCTCGACGCGGTTGAGGAGCAGGATGTCGCGCGACAGCGTCGTCTCGACGAGCGAGTCGAGGATGTACTCCTCCCATCGCTCGTGACGACGGATGAGCGACGCCGATCCGGGATAGCCGCCGTAGAAGAGGAACGTGTCGAGGTCCCAGCCGAAGGCGTCGCGCATCTCGGAAAGCGTCCAGTGGGTGACGCGGATCACCTCGAAGCGGCCGGCGAGGCTGTCGGAGAGGCCCCGGCGCACGAGCAGGGGCGCCGATCCGAGGAGGATGACGCGGAGCGGCAGCCCGGCCGCCGTGTCCTCGTCCCACAGCTGTTTGATGAGGTCGGACCAGCTGCGCACCTTCTGCACCTCGTCCAGGACGAGGAGCCCGCCCGCGCGCCCGCCATTGCGCGCCGCCTGGCGGCCGATCGCCCACTGCGTCTCGATCCACGCCGCGTCCTGCAGGTCAGGGGCATCGGCCGAGGCGGAGTGCCCGGGGATGCCGATCGCGTCCATGACCTGCCGCGCCAGCGTCGTCTTTCCCACCTGGCGCGGTCCGGCGAGGACCTGGATGAAGCGCCGCGGCTCGTGGGCGCGCTCCAGGATCTCGTCGAAGACCGGGCGACGGTACTCCGCCTTCCCCTTCATCTCGTTGGTCCGGGCCCTACTGAGTAATTTCGCTCACCACGGTGAGTAATTCTACTCAGTGTCGCCAACTTCGTCCGGCGCTCCGCGCAGCGCGTGCCGCGCCACGGATCAGACACCGCTCAGGCGCGCGGCCAGCTACTCGCGACCGGCGAGCTGCCAGGATTTGCCCTCGGTCGCGATCGATGGCGCGATCACCATCTCCACCTCGTGCATCTCGCGAATGGAGCGCGCGCCGAGAGCGGCCATCGATTGGCGCAGCGCGCCAACGAGGTTCTGGGTGCCGTGCGTCGTCTCGGACGGCCCGAACAGGATCTGCTCGAGCGGAAGACGCTCGCCAATGGCGATGCGCGTCCCGCGCGGCAGCGTCGGCGACGGAGCGGCCATCCCCCAGTTGAACCCACGCCCGGGCGCCTCGATGGCACCGGCCAGCGGCGACCCGAGCATCACCGCGTCCGCGCCAGAGGCGATCGCCTTGGCGACGTCACCGCCGGTCTTCATGCCGCCGTCGGTGACGATCGGCACGTAACGACCGGTATCGGCGTGGAACCGATCGCGAGCGGCGGCGACCTCGAGCGTCGCGGTCACCTGCGGCACACCGATGCCGAGCACCTCACGCGTCGTGCACGCCGCCCCGGGCCCGACCCCGACGAAGATGGCGGCGGCGCCCTGCTGCATCAGCTGGTACGCCGCCGCGCCGCTCACCGTGTTGCCGACGAGGACCGGCAGCTTGAGCGCACCGGTCAGATCGGAGAGCGACAGGACGCGCCCCGAGGTCGAGATGTGCCGCGCGCTGGAAACCTGCGACTGCACCAGGAAGAGGTCGGCGCCCGCGTCCGCCGCCAGCTCAGCGTGGTGCCATGCGGCGGCGGGCGTGGTGGAGACGGCCGCGATCCCACCGCCGTCCTTGATGCTGCGGATGAGCGCCACGATCAGCTCGTCGCGGACCGGCTCGCGATATGCCTCGGCGAGCACGTGCGCCGCCTCACGGCCGGTCGCGGCGGCGGCGACCCGCGCGATGACCGGGGAGGCATCCTCGTAGCGAGTGTAGAGGCCCTCGAGGTTGACGAAGGCGACGCCGCCGGCCTCGGTCATCCGGATCGCGAACGCGGCATCGGCCACGGCATCCATCGCGGCTGCCAGGAACGGGATGCGGAGGGCGGTCCCGGCCAGGTCGACGTCGAGCACCACCTCGGCCGGGTCGGCGGTCACCTCACCGGGGACGAGCGCGACCTCCTCGAACCCGTAGGTGCGGCGGAGGCGACGCTCGGTCGCGGAACGAACGGCCGGCTGTTCGATCACGGCAACCTCCTCGGGGGACGGAACGGCCTGCACAGGATGGCGGCACGGGCCGCGATCGTGGCGGCGCGGGCCGCGATCGATGCGGTGCGGAGCGTCGGGGGGAGCGACACGGCGGGATGGCTGCGGCTTTGGCAGAGTATACGGGCCGTGATGGCCCCTAGCCATCCCCACGGGCCGCGCGGTAGCGGGCGAGCGTCCGTTGGCGGGCAACCGCGTGATCGACAATCGGGGGCGGGTAGTCGACGGGCGCCGGATCGGCGCGCCACGGCTCATGAACGAGCTCGTCCCGAACGCCGGCGAGCTCTGGAATCCACGCGCGCACGAAGGCTCCGTCGGGATCGAAGCGGCGACCCTGCAGGACGGGGTTGAAGACGCGGAAGTAGGGTGCGGCATCGGTCCCGACGCCCGCCACCCACTGCCAGTTGCCGTTGTTCTGGGCCGTGTCGCCGTCGAGCAGGTGCGCCATGAAGACCGCCTCGCCGGCGCGCCAGTCGACGCCAAGGTCCTTCACCAGGAAGCTCGCCGTCACGAGCCGCAGGCGGTTGTGCATCCAGCCGGTGGCGACCAGCTGTCGCATCCCCGCGTCGACGATGGGGACCCCGGTGCGCCCGCTGCGCCACGCCTCGAGGGCCTCGTCAGCGGCGCGTCCCGTCTCCCATGCCATGGCGTCGTACTCGGGCCGGAAGCTCTCCCGCACGAGCCGCGGATGGGCGTGCAGGACCGATGCGTAAAACTCGCGCCACGCCAGTTCGTCACGCCACCGCCGCGCGCCCTGCTGCAGGCCGCGGTCGCTGCGCTCGCGACCGTGTCTCTCGGCATTGATGGCGGCGCGCCAGGCTGCCCGGACCGACAGCGCTCCGACCCGCTGATACGGGCTGATCCGCGAGGTCGTATCGAGGTCCGGTCGGTCGCGCTCCGTCCGGTAGCGGCCCATGTCCACGCGGACGAAGGCGCGCAGTCGGTTCGTGGCCGCGCTCTCACCGGCGTGGGGCAGCGGATGGCGGTGCGGCGGAGGGCCGAAGGCCGCCGCGCCGTCCTCGTCACGCGGGCGGGCCGCCAGGCGGTCGAGCCGGGCGTCCGCCCGTGCCGTGAGCTGATCACCATCGTCGACGATCAGGTCGTCAAGGGCGCGGCGAAATGGGGTGAAGACGCTGAACGGATCGCCACCCTGGGTTCGGAGCTCGCCCGGCGGCACCAGCCGCTGGTCATCGACGAGCCGCAGCGACACCGCCTCGGCGACCGCAAAGTCGCGCTCGACCGCCGCCGGCTCCTCGTCGCGCGTCGCGTACACGGCTTGGGCTCCGTGGCGCGCGGCGAAGGCTCGCAGCACCTCCGCCGGGCGACCGCGCAGGACGATCAGGCCACTACCATGCTCGGCCAGCTCGGCGTCGAGCGCGGCGAGGTTGGCCCCGAACCACGCGACCCGGGCGGGCGCGTCATCGGCGCGCTTGAGCATGGCGGGATCGGTGACGAATACCGGCCAGACCCGCTCCGCGTCGCGAGTGGCGGCCTCGAGCATCCGGTGATCGGTCAGTCGCAGGTCGCGTCGGAACCAGGCAACGGCGCGCCGCACGGGTGGGTCCATGCGATCCGTACGGTGCAGACGCCGCGCCGGATCCGTCAGCGGTCGGCGAGCCCATCCGACGCCGGCGCGATCCCGCCACCGTAGGGCACGGCAACGGCACGTCGCACAGTCACCGGAAGTGGGCGAGCTCGGCGGTAAATGAGAGGTTCTCGACGTCCGGCGAGTCCACGGCCAGGGCGGCGTCGGCTATCGGTCCCGGCAGCAACGCGTTTGCGAGCGTCGTGAACTGCCACGCCTTGTACCGCTCGAGGGACCACCCGCACTCCTGCGTGAACGCGAGATAGGTCTCCGACCGATGGAGGCCGAACAACAGGTCGAGGGCGAGGTGGGGATCGAGTTCCGGCCGCAACTCGTCCCGCCCGGCGAACACGTCGATGACCCGGGCCATCCCCTCTCGCCGGCGGGCGACCAGGCCCTGCCATGCAAGGTCGACGGTTGGGTCAACCGAGGATGCGGCGCGCAGGGCCGGCATCAGCGGGCCGAGGCGCATGTAGATATCGTTGCCGAGCTCGACGATCAGCGCGAGGCGCAGAGTTCCCGACTCCGCGCCCAAGACCCGGCCGAACCACGCACGGTCGACGGGATCCTCCGGGGCGCCCGGATCGCCACCGGCGACGGTCAGCGCCGCCAGCAGCAACTCGGCTTTCGTATGAAAGGTGAAGTAAACGGTCTGCACAGCGACTCGCGCGTCAAATGCGATCGTCTCCATCGTCGTCGTGGCGTATCCGACATTCCGGAACCGCTCCAGGGCCGCCTCGATGATCCGCCGTCGCGTCGCCCGGGCCCGCTCGCGACGGGAACGGGCCGGTTCGCCCCGTGGTTCGGGATGGATCTTGACGCCGGGCATGGGGGGCAGGATACTCCAGTCTCCACTAGTGATCCCTCTAGTGAACACATGCGAACCGCGGAGGATCAAGCGGTGGCTGCCGTCATTGAGAACACCATCGAGATCGCCCGCTCCCCGGAGGACGTGTTCGACTACCTCTCCGACCAGGGCAACGAGGCTCAGTGGAACCCGGACTGCCTGTCCATGGAGAAGCTGACCGACGGTCCGGTGGGGGTCGGGACCAGATTCCGGGCGAAGTGGAAGCAGGGCCCGATCGTGTTCACCGAGGTGACCGCGTACGACCGACCACACAGCTGGACCTACGAGAACGGCGGGATGATCAGCTGCATCCTCACGGTCGCCCTCGAGGCGACGGCGAGCGGTGGGACCCGAATGACAGCTCGCGGTCTGTGGAGCGGGCACGGCATGGCCCGCCCCTTCTTCCCGATCTTCGTCCGCAGCATGCGCAAGGCCGAGGTCCAGGTAGCCGTCAACGCCCGCCGAGTCCTCGAGGAGCGCCGCGACCGAACCGAGGCCTGAGGCGGCCCGGCGACCTCCTCGCTAAGTCTGCCCTTCGATCGGCTCAATACGGGTCCGTACCCCCTCCGAGGTGCCAGCTGAATCACGACCGATGCGGGCTCGCATCGCCGCCGCCGCGTTCTCAGCCACGGCGATCGCGTCGGCGCCCGACTTCCGTCCTCGGCCAGTAAGTCTCCACCACAGCCTGTGAGCGATGACCTTCGGTGTCGGCGGAGTGTGGCCGAGCTGCTGCATCATGCCGAGATCGTCGCGGCGCGCGAGATGGCTGATGACCTCGCCGTCACGGAGACGATGAATGTGGACCTGCTCGACAGCGAAACGCCGGCCGGTCGGCGGGAACACGGTCGAGGGCCGGTCACCGTCGAACAGTACGAGGGGTCCGGTCTGCCGCGCCGTCATGCGGACCCGAGAGACGACAGTGTCGCCCTCGGTGACCCTCTCGAGCTCCACGAATGCGATCTCCGAAAACGCCAACCTGAGCCAGGCGACGGTCACAGCCAAACCCACCGGGCCGCCTTCGCTGGCGGCTGGCGGTTCGCTGTCCGCCTCACGATTCGTCCAGTCGATCGCGACCGCGCGAAGCGCGAGCTCCGGGTCGCCGGTGGCGATCGCTTCGTATTGGTCGGTGATGCGATCGTCTTCCCCGGCGAGGTCATCCACGAGTCGCCGCCCCCATGTCGTCGGTGCGGACCGAAATCAACCATGCGCTCGCGAGGGCGATCCAGACGAAGGTGGGCAGGAAGAGGGCGATCGCCAGGACCGGGTTGGCAACCGCCAATGGACGGAGAAGATCGATGATCCCGGCGAGGAGGCCCACGGCAAAGACGGCCGCAGAGAACCGACCGGTTCGGGACATGGCCAGGCTAACCGCGATCATCGCGATCCCGAGCCCCACCTGACCCTGGATGAGTGCGGTGAACTGCAGCGCCTCTATGGCGGTCGCGCTGTTCGGATCCAGGGCATACGAGGGCGCACTCTGCACAACGATGGCGAAGCCGGTCGACAGCACCTCACTCAACAGGCCACCGCCGAAGAACAGGACTCCGCCGATCAGGACGACGTCGCCCGGCAGCTCGCCGCGACCGGCCGCGTTGACGGCGCGCCGGAGGCCGGCAATGAATGGGATACCGAACACGAAGATCAGCGTCGAGAGGAAGAAGAAGACGATCGAGGACTGCGCAGTGCGCGCGTCCGACAGGCGCGAGCCGATCGCGGAGGCGCCGTTGGGCTCCCAGTACTGGGGAATGCCGCGCGCCGCCGCCAGTGGCCCGTTGACCAGGATCACGCCGAGCATCGCGAGCCCGCTGAAACCGGCGCGACGAACGGATAGCGACAGTCGCGTTGGGGCTGGCGCGAGTGCCGGGCTGGTCGAACTGGTGATCGTCATCGCACACTCCCACTAAGACTTCGGTTACCATAGTGTTACTATGGTCGACATAGTGCTACCATAACGCGACGATGACAGATGTCAAGCGCAGGCCGGTCAGCCATCGCCAGCGCCAGGCGCTCGAGACGCGTGAGAAGGTCGTAGCCGCAGCGCGGCACCTGTTTGCCACGCGAGGCTATGCGGCCACAACGATCCAGGCGATCGCAACCGAATGCGGCGTCGCGGTCCCGACGATCTACGACGCGTTCCGGTCCAAACGCGGAATTCTCGAGGCTGCGCGATTGGTGATGCTCAGGGACGCTCAGATCCCGGAGCTCATGGCCGATGCGATGGACGAACCAGACCCCGGCCGAAAGCTCGACCTCGCCGCGCGCTGGCTGCGACGGCAGATGGAGACTTCATACGACGTGATCCAGGCGTTCCGCGAAGCGTCACGCGCAGACCCCGATGCCGCGGCCGATCACCGCAGGATCCTCGACCGACGCGCCAAGAGCCTCGAGGGTTTCGTCGCTTCGGTCCGTCCGCATCTTGCTCCGGAGGTGTCGGTCCGGACCGCCAACGACATCCTGTGGGCCTTCTCGAACGAGGAGCTCTACCGTGAGCTCGTCGCCGAGCGGGGTTGGTCGCACGACCACTACGAGCGGTGGCTTGCGCAGATCCTGCGAGCGCAACTGCTCGGTGAGCATTCCGAGCGGCACTAGGCCACACACATCGCGAGCCACCGCCATGCGAGCGCCACGCGCCACACGGAGTGCCGCGCTCAGCCGTTGGCAGCCGCGTCCGAAGGGACGTTGCCGCGACGTGGAACACCATCGTCCGCCGCGCGGCGATCCATCTCGCGCCAGACCGGGAAGATGAACGGTACGAGCGTCATGAGGAAGTAGACGCCTGCCGCGAGCCACAGCGCACCGGCGAGACCGATGCCCTCGGCCAGCAAACCGCCGATGATGGCGCCGAACGGGATGCCGGCCCAGGCGAGCGCACCGATGGCGCCGAGGACGCGTGCCTGCAGGTGCCGCGGCACACGCTCGTACTCGACCGCGCCGAGGATGGGGTTGATGCTGCCGGCGCCGAATCCGGCGAGAAACGCGATGACGAGCATCGGCTCGACCGTCGAGGCCAGCGCCATCATCGCCAGTCGCGGCGCGCCGGCGACGAAGAAGCCGACGCCGTACACGAGCCGCCGCGACAGGTGCGGCGCGAGCCATGCGAGCAGGGCGTTGCCCAGCACGGCTCCGAGGCCGAAGGCGCCGGAGATGAGGCCCACGCCGACCGCGCTGCCGAGCCGCTCCTGCCCCCAGAGCGGCAGCAGCACCGATCCATTGGCGGCGTCGACGAGGTTGGTGACGAGCACCATCAGCGCGATGCCGAGCAGGAGCCGGTCGCCGCGGAGGTAGCGCATGCCAGTGCCGAGCCGCTCGAGGTATGGCGCCTCCGCCTCGGCCGCCTCGGCCGCCTCGGGCAGAGACTGCGCCGAGCGGGGGACGAGGGCGAGGATGGCGGCGCCCGACACGAAGAACGTGACCGCGTCGACGAGGATCACCGACGGCGCCGAGAAGGCGGCGATGAGGAATCCGGCGAGTGGCACGCCAAGCATGCTCGCGGTACGCGACAGGCCATCGACGAGACCCGAGGCGCGCTCGAGGGGCATCGCCGCGTCGTCGGCCAGCGACGGCACGAGGACGCGATTCCCGGTGTCGCCCGCTCCGCGCACCGCACCGGCGATCGCGGCGCAGACGGCCAGCAGGGGAAGCGTCAGGTGCCCGGTCAGGTTCAGGATCGGTATCGCGCCCAAAGCCAGGCCGGCGATGATCTCCGAGGCGATGGCCACGCGCCATGCCCCGAGCCGATCGACCCATGGCCCACCGATCGCCATGAGCAGCACGTACGGCGCCGTCTCGGCGAACGCGACGACGCCGGTCGCGGCCGCGCTCCCACTCGTGGTCAGCACGAACCACGGGATGGCGAGCATCGACATCCGCGTGCCGAGGGTTGAGACGAAATTCGCCCCGAGCAGGGCGACGATGCCCCGGCGGCGGCGCTCAGCCATCGGTCTCGCCGATGCTCACCGGGTCCGGCAGGACCTGGAACTGCAGGCTGACGTCCCGTGCCGTCGGATCATGGGTGGCATCCTCGTCGTCGCGCAGCGTCCGACCCAGTTCATCGAGCTGCTCGATGAGCGCCTTCGCCCGGGCCGGGCTGAGGCGCAGCCGGTAGTCGCTCACCGTCCCCGCGTCGCGCCACCTCGGCGGCAGCGTTGGCAACGTGTCGACCCACGCCTCCATCTTGCGGGCGTTGGCGCGGGCCACCGCCCGCAGGTACTCCTCGCCGAGCAGGCGCGTCTCGTCGGAAGTGGTGTCCGCGGCATCGAAGTACGTCGACCGGTGTGCGGATCGCCAGACCCGCTCCTTCCCGGTGCCGAGCGCCGGCTCGTCGACGATGAAGCCGTACGCCGCGAGCTGGCGCAGGTGGTAACTCGCGGCGCCGCTGGACTCCCCGGCGCGCTCGGCGAGCGTCGTGGCCGTGGCCGGACCATGCTCCCGCAGGAGGCTCAGCAGGCGCAGCCGGAGCGGGTGCGCGAGGCCACGCAGGTTATTGGCGTCGAGGATGACGTCGTGCTGCGGATCGAAGCCAATCGGCTCCCGGGACGAATCGCTCACGCATGCAAAGATATCTTTGCAAACTTATCTTTGCAACCCGTGCTCAGGCTCGCTGCGGCCCGCTCTTCGCTCCCCGCTCCCGCGCTCGCGCGCTCACCCCGCCGACCTGTCGCCGGTTTCGTGCCTGACGCCGCATTCGCGCGCGGTTCCGCTGGCCTATCCGCGTCATCTGAGCGTGACGCGCACCCTCGTGCGTCGCTCAGGCACGGGGCGCGCCGATGGATCGCTGGAACCGCGCGCCTGGACTCGCCCGAGGTCCATGGCGCCGATACGTCGACGCCAGTGTCAGGCGAGCTCGCACCCGGCTGCTCGTGCATCGTCGGCGAGGCGCTCGAGCGCTTCGTCGTCGGTCACCGATGCCTGGAGCAGGCCGATGACCCGGCTCACGCCGAGATCGGCGTAGTCGCTCAGCAGCTTCACCCGCGCGGGGCCGGCGGTCCGCCACGCATCGGCGCCCCACCACGCGTGCACCGAGACGGTGAGCGAGGCGGGGTCACGATCGATCTCCTCGCAGCGGGAGCGGATGACCGGCAGCGCGTCCGCCACCTCGTCGGGGGCCATGCCGTCGAGGTTGAGCTCGTCCGCGTACCGCGCGGCGAGCCGCCACGTCACCTTCGGACCGTTGCCGCCGACCATGATCGGCATCCCCGTTTCCCCGACCGGCTTGGGCAGGTTGATGGCATTCCGCACCGAATGATGCGTCCCCTCGTAGGTGGCGTGCGTCGTCCTGCCCGGCTCGAGCATGCGACCGATCACCTCGAGCGCGTCGTGCAGCATCGCCAGGCGCGTCGGGGTCTCGGGGAAGCCGTACCCATAGGCGAGCCACTCGTCGCGTTTCCAGCCGGCGCCGATGCCGAGCTCGAAGCGCCCGCCGCTGATGGTGTCGAGGGTGGCCGCCATCTTGGCCGTCAGCGCCGGGTTGCGGAAGCCGTTGCAGATGACGATCTGCCCCAGATGCACGCGTTCGGTGAGCCCGGCCAACGCCGCCAGCGAGGTGAACGACTCGAAGGTCGGCTCGTCGGTGGGCTTCGGCACGGTGTGGAAGTGGTCGAACAGCCAGACCGATTCGAATCCGAGCCGCTCCGCCTGCTGCGCGACCGCCACCGTTCGCGCCCAGGCGCGCCGTGGCTCCCAGCCGTCGTAGTCGCCGGTCCAGCCCTGTGGCGCGATGACACCAACCTTCATCGTTGCTCCTCTGCTCTGCTCATCGGACGATCATCTGGTCCCGCTCGGGCCCCACGCTGACGTGGCTGATCGGTGCGCCGGCAAGCGCCTCGAGTCGCTCGACGTAGGCGCGCGCCGGCGCGGGCAGGTCGGCCCAGGCGCGGCAGCCGGTCGTATCGGTCTGCCAGCCCGGAAGCTCCTCCCAGATTGGCTCGAGGCGCGCGTAGACCTCGTCGGAGGCCGGGATGGTGTCCCACCGGGACCCATCGGCCGGGTCAATGTAGCCGATGCAGATCGGGATCCGCTCGAACGCATCGAGCACGTCGAGCTTGGTGAGGGCGATCGTCGAATAGCCCGCCAGGCGGACGCTGAACCGAACCGCGACCGCGTCGTACCAACCGCAGCGCCGCGGACGCCCGGTCGAGGTGCCGTACTCGACGCCCCGATCGCGGAGCTGCTCCCCGGCGGCGCCATCGAGTTCCGCCGGGAGCGGCCCGGCCCCAACCGCCGTGGTGTACGCCTTGGCGACACCGATCACCCGGTCGATGCGCACCGCCGGCATGCCGGCCCCGAGGCTCGCGCCACCGGGGATCGGGTTCGAGCTGGTGACGAAGGGGTAGACGCCCCAGTCGAGGTCGCGCATCGTGCCCAGCTGTCCTTCGAGCAGGATGCGCTGGCCCTCCTCGAGCGCGACGTCGACCAGCGACTGCCCGTCGACGACGTGTGGCCGCAGTCGCTCGCCCGCCGCCAGATAGGCGTCGGCGATGGCCGCCTCGTCGGTCGCCGCCGCGATCGCCGCATCGAGCTCGTCGTCGGCACCGCGGGCGTCGTAGTAGCCGTCCACCATGCGGCGGGTGCGGCCGATGTTGGCGCCGAGCCGGGACCGGAACGCGCGAGGCTCCATGAGGTCGACGATCCGGATGCCGCGGCGCGCCACCTTGTCGACATAGGCAGGCCCGATCCCACGCGACGTCGTCCCGAGCTTCGCGGCTCCCCGCTCGCGCTCCTCGAGCTGGTCAAGGAGGATGTGGTACGGCATCACAAGGTGCGCGCGGTCGCTGATGAACAGGTTGTCGGTCGCGATCCCTGCCTCCCGCAGCTCGTCGAGCTCGTTGACGAGCGCGGGCGGGTTGATGACCACGCCGTTGCCGAGCAGGTTCCGCGTCGCCGGGTAAAAGATGCCCGATGGGATCAGGTGCAGCTTGAAATGCCCGTGGCGGTTGACGACCGTGTGCCCGGCGTTGTTGCCGCCCTGGTAGCGGACGACGAGGTCGGCCTCGGCAGCCATGAAGTCGACGACCCGGCCCTTGCCCTCGTCGCCCCACTGGGCGCCGACGACGGCGATGACGGACATGGCGGGCGGAATGGACCTGCGGTGCGGGCGGGGCATCATCGTAGCGGGACAGGCCGCAATTGACGCACGTGCCCGCCGGGTGGGACGAACCTGCGCCACTCAAATGGGCGGCGCGCTCAGGTCTGATGGATCGAGGGGATCAGGCTCGCTCGCGCACCTTGTCGAAGCAACTGGAACAGTAGACGGGCCGATCGTTGCGCGGCAGGAACGGCACGAGTGCCTGCCCACCGCACTCGGCGCAGACTGCCGCATGCATCTCGCGGCTGCCGCCGCCGTTGCTGATGCCCAGCGCGCGATTCTGGCGCGCCGTGGCCCGA
>JBBRWZ010000016.1:0-38162 GCA_038248895.1 Candidatus Limnocylindria bacterium
CGATCCGCAGCAGGCCATTGTCGAGCGCCGTCCCGTCGACGCGCACCGGCTCGGCCCCTGGGGCCGCGGCCGCGTCGACCGGGCGCAGCGCCGTCCAGCCCAGGGCCGGCGCTGCCGCTTCGGCGACGAGCTGCCGGCGCGCCGCCGAGACGACCCGCAGCCGCCACGTTGCCGCCGCATCGGTCGTGGCGAGGTCGATCTCGCGCCGCATCAGGTCGACGTCGACCCACGTCGGATCGGGCTCGGCGTCGACCTCGAGGACGACGTCACCGTCGTGAATCGCCCATCCGCGCAGGTACCGTCCGAACAGCTCGCGGCCATGGACGCGGCGGCGTAGGAGCACGCCGATCTCCGCGGCGGGCATCTCCACGTCGAAGACCAGACGCTCGGCGCGGTCGAGCTCCTGGGTCGCCCACCGGCGGCCGCTTGCGTCCTCGAGTGCCACCCCGCCCCACTCCTCGGGGATCGGCAGCGAGAGCTCGAGCTGACCCGTGCGCCCCAGCGGTGTCGGGGAGAGGACCGCGAGCGCGCCGCGCGGCACCCCGGTTGCCACCTCCCCGCCGGCGCGCGCGGCGAGGTCGCCGGCGATCTGTTCTGCCTCGGCGAAGCGGACGAGCACCTGCGCCACCACCGGGTCGATGCTGCAGCCGCAGATCGAGTCGTGGGCGCTGTTCTCGATGACGCGGCGCCACGCCAGGCGCAGGTATGCATCGGGCCACGCGCCGCCCCACAGTGCGCTCAGCGGCTCCGCGTAGCGTTCCAGGGCACGCTCGGCGCGGCCGCACGCCGCTTTGAGATCGATGTGGGCCGAGTTGACGCCCATCAGGATGTTGGCGCGCGCGCTCGAGCGCATCTCGCCGCGCCAGGCGGGGAAAGGTCCTGCGAGCGTCTCCGCCCCGGCGACGTAGGCGCGCAGCGTATCGGTCTGGAGCTGGAAGCCGTCCTGGGTGGCGTTGACGTCGTCGAGGTAGCGAAGCAGCCCGAGGTCGGGGAGCATGTGGTCGGTGCCGTACATGGCAAGCAGCGGATCGTCGCCGAAGTAGGGTGCCATGGCGGCGGCGAAGGGCTCGAGCTTGGCGGCGGTCTCCGACGGCAGCGCCAGGAGGTAGGCCGCGCTGCTGTAGCCGTCGTTGAGGTAATGAGCGGTCACTGCCGAGCCATCCGGCGCCTCCCAGCGGAAGACGTGGCGGTCGACCGCGTTGGGCACGCCGCGCCAGACGACGGCGGCATCAATCCCGGCGCGACGCAGGATCTGCGGCATCTGGGCGACGTGGCCGAACATGTCCGGCAGGTAGCCGACCGGCATCGGTGTCCCGAGCTCGGTGGCGCGCTGCCAGCCGAGCTGGAGGTTGCGGATCATGTTCTCGCCGCTGACGAGGAACTCGTCCATGAGGATCTGCCATGGGCCGATGGCGAGCGCGCCGCGCTCGACGGCCGCGCGCACCCGCGCCTCACCCTCGGGGCGGATCTCGAGGTAGTCGTCGACGGTGGCCAGCTGCCCGTCGAGGGTGAAGGCGAAGCGCGGATCCGTGTCCATCATGTCGAGGACGGTGTCGACGCAGTCGACGAGGCGCATCCGGAAGCTCTGGAAGGGCCGATACCATTCGCGGTCCCAGTGCGTATGCGGAACGACGTGGATGGTGCGGGGCGTGGCGCGTTCAGGTGACATGTTGGCCCGAGCCTAGCGGGTCACCGCCGCCGCGTGTTGCCGCGTGTCGGCGCGTGCCGGCGCCGCGTGCCGCCGCGTGTTGCCGCGTGTTGCCGCGTGCCGCCGCGTGCCGCCGCGTGCCGCCGCGTGTTGCCGCGTGTTGCCGCGTGACGACCGTGCGAAGGCCGGGGCCCCATCCTGCCGCCTGCAGGCGGCACAACAGGGCGTCGAGCGCTGATACGACGCCGCCGTGCCACCAACGGTGGGTTGGACCCCCTAACGGTTGTCTGCGGGCAGCAGTGTGGCCACGACCGGGTAGTGGTCGCTCGCGTCGCCGGCGGCGCGAATCACCTCGCAGCTCGCGACCCGCCACGCGCTGCTCGGACGCAGCAGCACCTGGTCGATCGGCCAGCCGTCATCCGTCGAGCGGCGCCGTTCGTCGCCCGGCGGCACGTCGACGGCGGCGAACGCATCGGTCCAGTCGGCGAATGGGGCGAGCTCGGGAAGCTCGAGCCAGCTGTTGAGGTCACCGAGCACGAGCTCGGCATCGGACGCGACGAGGGCATCCGCCTGCAGGCGGCGCTCACCGGACCCCACGTGCGAGAGGTGCGCGCTCAGCACGCGCACGGCCCCTGCGGTGGTGTCGACGCTGGCGAACACGGCGCAGCGTGGCTCGCGGATGGTGGGAGGGGCGTCCGCGTAGCGCAGGCCGGCCCATGGGCGCGGGTCACCGGGCGCCTCGACCAGCGACGTGTCAGGCGCTCGCGGCAGCGCCAGTACACGCGAATCGTGCACCTCGCCTCGTGCCAGCAGGGCGTTCCCGAAGAGGCCCCCGCCGCAGATGCCGTCCGGCTCGTGGGCGGTCCAGGTCCGAACGGCACCGTAGCGATGCGCGTGCCCGGTGAGCCGCCCCAGCTCGGCGGCCTGGTTCACGACGTCACCGTCGATCGCCAGCAGCGCCACCTCCTGGAGCGCCACCACGTCTGCATCCAGCTCGCGGATGACCCCCGCGATGCGCTCCAGGCGTCCCGGGTCGCAGCGCCGCCACCAGCGGTCGGGGAATGGCCCGGGCCCGATGGCCGCGCGCATGTTGAAGGTCGCGACCCGGAGGCCGCGACCTTCAAGGTCGCCGGGGGCGCTCACCGCGCCGAGATCACTTCACCGAGCCGGCGAGGAGACCCTGGACGAAGTAGCGCTGGAGGCTGAAGAAGACGACCAGCGGAACCACCATGATGAGGAACGACGACGCCGCCAGGATGTGCCACTCCGACCCGTAGGTTCCCAGCAGCTGGGTGATCTGCACCGTCATCGGCTGACCCTGGCGCGGCGCGAAGATGAGCGCCATGAGCAGGTCATTCCAGGTCCACAGGAACTGGAAGATGGCATAGCTGGCCAGCGCCGGCACGGAGAGCGGGATCACGATCTGGCGGAAGATGCCGACATTGCCGGCCCCGTCGATCCGGGCCGCCTCGATGAGGTCCTTCGGCAGGGTGATGAAGAAGTTGCGCAGCAGGAAGATCCCGAATGGCAGCGCGAACGCGGTGTGGATCAGCCAGATCGGGATGAAGGTGCCACCCAGCCCGCTCGCGCCGACCAGACGCGAGAGCGGGATGAAGGTCATCTGCGCCGGGATCAGCAGCATCGCGATGACGCCCAAGAAGAGCGTGTCGCGGAACGGGAACTTCACCCACGCGAAGGCGAAGGCGGCCATCGAGGCGATCAGCAGCGGGAAGATCGTCGCCGGGATGACGATCGAGACGCTGTTGATGAACGCCTGCAGCATGTTCTGCTGCTCCAGCACCTGCCGGTAGTTGTTGATGGTGAAGTCGATGTTGCCACCGAAGACGGTCCACCAGCCGGTCGCCTGGATCTCGGAGCGCGGCCGGAACGACGTGACCAGCAACCCGATCGTGGGCACGAGCCAGACGAAGGCGATCGCCAGCAGGGCGATGTGAATCGGCGCCTTGGAGGTGAGCCGTGTCAGACGCTCGCTGAAGTTTCGTGGCGGTGGCTGGACCGCCGGCTCCATGGCTGTCATTGCACGACCCGATCTGCGCGGAAGCGCCTGACGTTGAAGACCATCACCGGAACCAGGACGAGCAGCATGATCACCGCCACGGCGGCGCCATAGTCGAAGTTCCGCGAGGCGAGCGCCTCCTTGTACATCGTGAAGGCGATTGTTCGGCTGGTCGACCCCGGGCCGCCCTGTGTCATGACGTAGATGAGGTCGAAGAGCTTGACCACGTTGATGATGAGCGTCACGGCCACGACGCTGATGGGCAGCGACAGCATCGGCACCAGGATGCGCCAGAAGATCTGGCTCTCGCGGGCACCGTCGACGCGCGCCGCCTCGATGATCTCGGTGCTGATGCCCTTCAGCGCCGCGGAGAGGATGACGGTCGCGAACCCGACCGAGCCCCAGATCCCTGCGACGATGAGCGAGGTGTTGACCCAGCTCGTGTTACCGAGCCATGCGATGGGGTCGATGCCGAAGATGCCGACCCCCGCGTTCAGCAGGCCGATCTGGTCGTTCGGCGCATAGACGAACTTCCAGATGACGCCGAGGGCCGTGGCGGCGATCGCCTGGGGCAGGAAGACGATGGCCTTGACGAGCGCCTCGTAGCGCACGCGGGTGGCCATGACGGCGACGAGGAGGCCGAAGAACACGCAACCACCGGTGTAGAAGACGACCCACAACACGTTGTTCCAGAACGCGCCCGAGGGCGGGAAGCTGCGGACGTCGAAGAAGTTCGGGTCCCGGGTGAAGAGCCGGATGTAGTTGTCCAGCCCCTCCTGGAAGCTGAGGATGATGGTGCTGATGGTGGGATAGAGCAGGAAGATGGCGAGGAGCGCGACGGCCGGCGCCACGAAGAGCGCTGCGGTCCAGCTGAACTCCCCGCTCATCTTCGGCATGCCGCCGCCCCGTTCGATGGGCCGTGCGGTCGCCGAGGCGTCAGTCATTGGTCGCGCTCCGATCCGTACCGTGTGGGATGTGCGTGGGGCGGCCGACGCCGGCCGCCCCACGCCCTGATCGGACTAGCCGTTCAGCTGGGCCCAGGCATCGTCCACCTGGGTCTGGAAGTCGGACAGCGGGCCGTCGAGGTTCGTCGGGTCCTGGAGCGCCTGCTGGAGCACGGCGCCCAAGTCGGGGCCGCCCGGCAGTAGGTCGCTGCCGTCGAAGCGCGCCAGCTTGGAGTCGGCGATCTGCTGCGCCTCCTTCTGGACGCCCGCGGGATAGTCGCCGTTCGCGACGCCGGACATCGGAGAGATGATGGTGCCGCCCTGTGCCCACACCTTGCCCGCCTCACCGGAGGCGAGGTACTGCATGAACTCGGCGACGCCGTCGTTCTTTGTGAACGCGGCCATCACGTCACCGCCGACGGTGATCTTCAGGCCCGAGCCGTCGATCTCCGGGAAGTCGAAGAAGTCGATCGTCTCGCCCGAGACGAGGTCGGTGTTCACGTCGCCGGTGGCGATGCCACCGACGAAGCCGCCCTCGTAGTACATCTCCGCGGTGGGGTTGGCGCTGAAGACAAGCCCGATGCCGTCGGTGAACGCCGTCGCCAGCGCACCGTTGATGCCGCCGGCCACGTTGTCCTCGGTGAGGATGCTCGTCATGGTGTCGATCGCGTCCTTGACGGACTGATCTTTCCAGTCGCCATCCGGGCTGAAGAGCGTGTCGTACGCGTCCTCACCCGCCTGGCGCAGGTAGATGCTCTCGAACCAGTCGGTCAGGGTCCAGCTGTCGCCGGCGCCCAGTGCCCACGGCGTCTTGCCGTCGGACTTGATCTGATCGGTCAGGTCTTTGAGGCCCTGGAAGTCGGAGGGCGTGTCCCAGCCGTTGTCGCTGAAGCGCGACGGGTCGTACCAGATCGTGGACTTGCTATTGAGCTTGACCATGATCGCGTAGGCGGTGCCTTTGACGGTACCGACGCTGGTGCCCATGTCGGACAGGTTGCTCGCGTACGCCGATGCGAGCGTGCTGTCGTCGAGGCCGACTTCGCTCAGCGGGATCAGCAAGCCATCCTTTGCGAAGCTGCGCAGGAAGCCGATGCCGGGGATGATCGCCACGTCGGGTGGATCACTCTGCGCCAGGCGATTGCTGAGGACCGTGGAATAGTCGTTGCGCTGCGAGGTGTAGGTGACGTTGATGCCGGTCTTGGCAGTGAAGGCGTCGAGCACTGCCTGGAAGGCATCCGCCTCCGCGCCGCCCCACAGGGACGTGACCTCGATGGTGGCACCGCTGCCGCCGCTGCTGCCGGCACTCCCGCCGGGGCTGTTGCTGGAAGACCCGGCGGGGCAGGCGGTCAAAATGAGCGCCAGCACCGCGATCGGGGCCACCATGCGGAATCGTGTCATGGAGTCCTCCGGTGTCGGTGTGATTGTGAAGATCTGTTAATCATTCTATCCCTGCGCAGTGACGCATGGTTCATGCCGCAACCGCTTCAGACGGTGAGGCTGCGATCGTTCTCCGGATCGAAGACGTGCAGCTTGTCCATGGGGATCAGGAAATCGACCGTGTCGCCGACCTGGACCTTGCGATCCGATGGCACAAGCGCCACGATCTCGTTGCCCTCCGCGGTGGCGTGCAGCAGCTCCTCGTTGCCGAGGTATTCCACCACGTCCACCTTGGCCGGCAGCCTGCCGGCGCGGGCACCGCCATCGGCCAGGTCGAGGTGCTCGGGGCGAAACCCGATCATCACCTTCGTCCCATCCTTGCGCTCCCTGATCACCTGCTCCGGCCGCTCCGACAGCGCGAGTGTCGTCTCGCCGATCTTGAGCGTGTTGCCGTCGATGAGCGCTTCGGCGAAGTTCATGGAGGGCGAACCGATGAAGCCGGCCACGAACACGTTGGTGGGCGTGTCGTACAGCTCCTGCGGCGATCCCGCCTGCTGGAGCAGCCCGTCCTTCATGACGGCGATCCGGTCGCCCATCGTCATCGCCTCGACCTGATCGTGCGTGACGTAGACGGTTGTGGTACCGAGGCGCTGGTGGAGCCGCGCGATGTTGGCGCGGGTCTCGACGCGGAGCTTGGCGTCGAGGTTCGACAGCGGCTCGTCCATGAGGAACACGGATGGCTCGCGGACAATTGCCCGACCGAGCGCCACGCGCTGCCGCTGACCGCCGGAGAGCGCCTTGGGCTTGCGTTCGAGGAGCTTTTCCAGCCCCAGGATCGTCGCCGCCTCGTCGACGCGTCGCTTGATCTCGTCGCCCTTCATCTTGCGCAGCTTGAGCCCGAAGGCGAGGTTGTCGAAGACGGTCATGTGCGGATAGAGCGCATAGCTCTGGAAGACCATCGCGATGTCGCGGTCCTTCGGTGCCATGTTGTTCACGACGCGGTCGCCAATGAGGAGCTTGCCGTCGGTGATGTCCTCGAGGCCGGCGACGCAGCGCAGGGCCGTGGTCTTGCCGCACCCCGACGGCCCGACCAGTACCAGGAACTCGCCATCGTTGATCTCAAGGCTCAGGTCCTTGACCGCGGTGAACTCGTTGCCGTACCGCTTGGTCATGTGGTCGAAGGTGACAGTGGCCATCAGTCTCCTCAGGTCCTCCTTCGGATCGGTGCGCCAGCGCAGGCCGGGTGGACGTCAGCCGATCTTCGCGCGTCGGGGCATCATAGTACTCAGCACTGTCCAGTCCGCACCAAACCGCACCGTGATTGCAATGCACCCCGTCCGCTCGCTCGGCCGGCGCCTCCGCTCGCTCGGGCGTCCCCGCCTCCTGCCCTCCCTGTACGACCGCTACCCACAGGCGGCGACGGCGACGCGCCGCCCGCTGGGGATGCACGTGGTGGCGATTGATCGGATCGTGGGCACCGCGCGCCACCCGTCGCAGAACAGCGACGATTTCATGCCGCTGCCGCAGCTGCGCGGCCGCAACTGGAACGCGCGCTGGCAGCGGCTCAACCGTGGGATGCGCGAGCTCGTGACGCTGCCGCCGGTGGACCTCGTCCGCGTCGGGCGCGACTACTGGGTCGTGGACGGCCACAACCGCGTGGCGGCGGCACGGCGCAACGGCGTGGTCGGCATCGATGCCGACGTGGTGGAGCTGCTCACCACCGGCGTCGCGCCCTCGACTCGGCCACCACGGTCCGTGGCCGGTTCCATCTCTGGTGGCGACGAGCTGCGCCAGGCGGCCAGCGGGCGGCGGCTGGCCCGCACGGTGGTGCATCGACCCAGTGCCGACGAGGTGCGACGTACCGATCTGCTGCGCGGTGACGACGGGCTGAAGCTGCCCGACGAGACCGGCCCCGTCCAGCTGCCGAGGGACGAGCCCGACGCGCCATGAGCCACCGTCTTCGCGTCGCCTGGCCCGATGCCGCGCTCTTCGCCGCGCGGGACGGCGCGCCGTTCCGCATCCTCGCCGTGTCCGACGAGCGGGCGCGCTCGCTCGACAGCGCCCAGACGCGGCGGGCGATGGGGAAGATCGACCTGATCGTCGGCGCCGGCGATCTCGAGCCGCCGTACCTCTCGTTCGTCGCCGATGCGTTCGGGGCGCCGCTGCGCTACGTGCGCGGCAACCACGACGTCGGGGCGGCGTGGCTCGCCAACGAACGGGGCATGCTGCCTGAGCCGCTGCCCGACGGGCGGCCGGTGCGCGAGCAGGGCATCACGCTCGTCGGCTTCTCCGGCTCGCCGCGCTACAACGACGGTGGGCGGATGCAGATTCGCGGGCCGGCGATGTGGTGGCGTGTTCTGGTGGCGCGGCTCCGGATCGGGATGCGCAGGCCGCTGCTGGTGGTGAGCCATGCGGCGCCGCGTGGGCTCGGCGACGCGCCCGATCCGGCGCACCGCGGCTTCTCCGCCTTCCGCTGGCTCGCCGAACGGCTGCGCCCGCGTCTCTGGCTGCACGGTCACACGGCGCTCATCCGGCGGGGCATCGACTCGCGCTGCGTGACGCACGCCGGGACGCTCCTCTACAACTGCACCGGGGTGACGGTCATCGAGCTCGTGCCCGCCGAATGACGCGCCCCGACACGTACGACCCGGATCCACCCTTCCCGCTGCGGCGCGCGATCGTGGGCGGCGTCCTCGCCTTCCTCGCGATCATGGCGATCCTGCTCCTCGTGCGGCCGGCGATCTTCTCGGTCGCCGCCCCGCGCGGCGACGCGAACCTCGGCGTCGCCTCGTTCGAGGAGCTTGTCGCTGGACCGATCACCACGCCGGTGCTGCTCACCGCGTCGCATGGTCTGCTCGGCGAGCGTGACGACGCGGGCCGCATCGGCATCACGCTCGTGGTGGCGCAGCTGCCCGGGAGCCAGGTCGCAGTCGTGAATGCGTGGTCGACGGTCGACGCGTGCGCCGTGTCGATCGCGTCCGACCGCGCCTCCCTCGTCGACTGCAGCGGCCGAGCATGGGCGCTGGACGGCCAGCCACTCGACGGCGGCTCGCAGCCGCCATTGCAGCGCTTCGCCGCGAGGCTCGACAATGGTGCCGTGCTCGCGGACCTGACGACCCCGGTCTCCGGTCCCGGCTCCGGAGGGTAGCGGCACGGTTCGTGCGACGTAGGCGCGTGGTCAATGACAGAGGAGGAAGCACCCGATGCCCGAGGGCATGAGCATCTTTGGCTGGATCATCATCGGTCTGCTCGCCGGCGCGATCGCCGGCTGGTTCGTGCCCGGGCGCGAGCGGAATGGCTGCCTCGGCACGATGCTGATCGGCATCGTCGGCGGCCTCCTCGGCGGCTGGATCTGGACCGGTCCGCTCGGCCAGGACCAGGCCGGCGGTTTCCTGGGGGCGCTGCTGATCGCGGTCATCGGGTCGGCCGTCGTGCTGCTCGTCCTGCGCCAGATGCGGGGCCGGAACACGTGAGCGACGGGGATGCGGCGCGCCGCGCGCTGACCGTCAGCGGGGCCTGAGCGCGATTCCATCCGTCGCCGCGATTCGCGACGAGCTGAGCGGCCTGCCCGCGCGGCTATTCCGGCTTGGCTGGCATACGGTGCGCAACTTCGTGCAGCAGGAGGGGATCCAGTGGTCCGGCGCGGTGGCCTTCTTCCTGGTGCTGTCCATCCCGCCGCTGCTCATCGCGGCCTTCTCGATCGGAATCGTGATCGTCGGTCCCGACACCGCCCGCTCGTACATCACCGACCAGGTCGCGCAGTTCCTGCCCGCCCGCCAGGACGTGATCCGGAATGTCGTCTCGCAGACGATCCAGGGTCGTGGGGCGGCGGTCGTCGTCAGCCTCGCGTTCCTCCTCTTCTCGGGAAGTCGGGTATTTGCTGCCCTGGTCACCGTCATCAACGTCATGTGGCGTGAGCTGCCCGACACCGGCTTCTGGCGCAAGCAGCTGACGCGCCTGATCATGCTCGTCACCGTCGGTGGGCTCTTCGCACTCGCTGGCGCCGTTGACCTGGTGATCGCCATCAGCGGCGACGCGATCCCCGATCCGCTGCGCGTCGCGCTCCAGACGCAGGTCCTGCCGGCGCTGCTCGCCACGGCGGCGCTCTTTCTCCTCTTCAAGTTCACGCCCCGCAATGCCGCGACGTGGCGCACGGCCCTCGCCGGTGCGCTCGTCGGGATGCTCATGCTGCGGATCGCGCAGGCGGGCTTCACCGCGTACCTGCGCAGCGTGGGCGGGTTCCAGTCCGCCTACGGGCCACTCGCCGGGGCTGCGATCCTCATGACCTGGGCGTTGGTGGCGTCCGGCGCGATCCTCCTCGCCGCGCACCTCGTGGCGGTGCTCAATGATGCCGACCCCGGGGGCGCGAAGCCCCGCGCGGCACGCTCCGGGGATACGGCGAGCGAGTCCGGTTGACCGGCGTGACGCCATCGGCGAGGATGGGCGCCGCCACCGCGCCGCCGATACGTCGGCCGGGCGCGTGGGCCGCGTGCCCTCGCACGCACGTGGTGGCCTTAGCTCAATTGGCAGAGCATCGGATTGTGGCTCCGAAGGTTGCGGGTTCGAGACCCGTAGGCCACCCCAGCCTCCCGCAGTCTGTGGCGGCCGCCGGCCGCCCACGCGCGCTGTCGGGCCGCCGTATCATCGACGGACGCTGCCGCGATATGGAGATGAGGGAGGACGACCGTGAGCCAGCGTGACGCGTACGAGGTGCTCCAGGTGCACCCCAAGGCGCACCCGCTCGTCATCCAGGCCGCCTTCCGTGCGCTTGCCTCGCTCTTCCACCCGGACCGAGATCCGTCCGGCGGCGCGACGCGTCGCATGGCGGAGCTCAACGAGGCGTACGCGCTCGTCCGCACGCCGGACCGCCGCGAGGTCTATGACCGCGGCCGAGCGTCGCAGCCGCAGCCGTCGGTCACCGTGACGCCACCGCCCGGGGCCACGTCCTCCGCTGCGGCGCCGCGGGCCAACGATCGGCTCGACTTCGGCCGTTACCAGGGCTGGACGATCCGCGATCTCGCGCGGCAGGACCCGGAGTACCTGCGCTGGCTCAGCCGCCACTCTTCGGGGATCCGGTATCGCCGCCAGATCGAGGAGCTGCTGCGGGAGACCTCCGCTCCGGCACCCGCGACGAGCGCCAAGGGCAAGCCGAAGCGTCGCTGACGCGCCCGGCGCCTACGCCACGCGACGCCCCACCACGGCGGCCATGATCGCGGCACCGATCCCGCCGACGGCCAGCGCCAGCGTGCCGCGGTGCGTGTTCGCCCACAGCTGCCAGCTCGAGTCCCGTGCGCGGTCGTCGAACGCCCCGTGGGCCCCGTGGTCGCCGCCGCCCGGCCCATCGACCGGGTGCCAGAGGTTGTTGGGACGGTCGGGATCCTCCGACTCATCGGTCTGCTGGCCCGAGAAGCCCGACTTGGCCAGCACGCGATCGGCGAAGCTCGGCGCCAGCTTGTTGCCCATGATGGCCTTCAGCGCCGGGAAGCCGATGATGAGCTCGCGCGTCGCCTCGGGGTGATCTGCCGCCCAGGCAATGCCCTCGGCGATGACTTCCGGCTGGAAGATCGGAGGCACCGGCTGCGCGCGGTTGGGGAGGCGCGACTTCACCCAGCCGAACTGCGGCGTGTTGACCGCCGGCAGCTGGACCATCGTCACCTTCACGTTGCTGCCGTCGTGCATCAGCTCGGTGCGGAGCGAGTCGTGGAAGCCCTGCATCGCATGCTTCGCTCCGCAGTACGCGGCCTGGAGCGGGATGCCGCGGTAGGCGAGCGCCGACCCGACGAGGATGATCGTGCCGCGGTCGCGCGGCAGCATGTGATGGAGCGCCGAGAGGGTGCCGTGGACGGCGCCGAGGTATGTCACCTCGGTGACGCGCCTGAAGTCCTCCGCGGTCATCTCGCGCACCGGCGAGAAGACGCTGGCCATGGCGTTGTTGATCCACACGTCGATGGGACCGAGGTCACGTTCGATCTGTTCGGCCGCCGCGGCGACCTGGTCCGCGTCGGCGACGTCGACCGGGATCGCGAGTGCCTCGCCGCCGCGGTCACGCACGTCGCGCTGCGCTCCCTCGAGCCCGTCCGTGCCGCGGGCAAGGAGTGCGACGCGGGCGCCGCGTGAGCCATAGAGCTGTGCCAATGCGCGGCCGACGCCGGCCGACGCGCCGGTGATGACGACCACCGGTGCCGAATTCGTTGCTGTCATGTCCGGCCTGCGGTGCATGGTTGGTGCCATCGCGCTTGGGGGCGCTTGTTCCGGCACGCCACCTGCGGTCGTCGTGCGGCATGACTCTCTCGCACCCGCTCACCGATGTCGCCGATCGGCTCGGCGACGCCCTCGACACGCCGGCCTACAGTCCGGATAACCCGCTGCCACTGCGGGGCTACCTGACCGTGGAGACGATCTTCGCAGGCGGCATCGCCGCGGCGCTCGGCGCGGCATGGCTGGCGGGCCGTCGCCCGGCGCGCCCATCGCCGCTCGACCTGGCGCTGCTCGGCGTCGCGACCCAGCAACTGTCGGTGATCCTCACCCACGATGCCGTGACACGCCCCGTGCGGGCGCCATTCACCCGGTCCGGGGGAGCCGCGGTCGACGGTCTCGTCGACGACGCGCCGCGCGGTGACGGGGTGCGCCGCGCGGTCGGCGAGCTGCTGACATGCGCCCCCTGTGTCGCGCCGTGGATCGCGGCGGTGCTCATGAGCGGGATGACGTTCGTCCCCGCCCCCACGCGGTTCCTGGCCGGCATCTTTGGCGTCGCGGCGGTCAGTGGCGCCGTGCGGCGGCTCGGCCTGGGCCGCTGAGCGCCGTCAGCCGTTGTAGGCGGACATGATGCGGTCCTTGCCCTCGGCCCTGTGGTCCGGATCGGTCTCGTGGCGTGTCGTCTCGCCCGGTGCCGGCACCGCCGACCCGACATCGACCCCAGCGTCGACCAGGTAGGCGTTCACCGCGTCGACAGAGGCGACGACGCTGGCCTCCAGCACATTCTCGCTGCTCGCCCGGCCGGGGAAGAGAGGGCCGTCTGCCTGCGCCTGGCTGCGGATGCTGAGGTTGACCGATGCCTTTGCCTCATGCCCTGGGCCGCTGGCGTGGACGTCGTACGTGGCGAGCGCCACGCCGCCCTCGAGCAGCGGCGCCAGCGCCTCGTCAGCGGCGCGCATCAGCGCGTCGACCGCGCCGTTCCCGTCGGCATGAGCGCGCCACTGATGGCCGCCGCCGGAGATGACGAGGCTGGCGCGACTCCCGCGCTCGCTGCCGCTCGTCGCGGTCCAGCGATCGATGTGCAGCGCGTCGTGCGGGGTGGCGGCGGGGTCGGGCTGTGAGACGGTCATCGGTTCGTGCTCCTTGGTGTGGCCGCCTCGAGGCGGCGGTGGTGGGCGATCAGACGGCGGTGAGCCAGTCCGCGTGGTGCGGATCGGTGCCGCGGACGGCGGCGAAGTAGCGTTCCTGGATGTCGAGCGCGACGGGGAACCGATCGTTCCCGACGGGGCGGTCGTCGACCGAGCTGATCGGCGCAACCTGGACCCCCGTGCCGGTGAGGAACAGCTCGTCAGCGGTGTACAGCTCCGAGCGGTCGACGCGCCGCTCGACGACCTCAAATCCGGCGTCGGCCGCGATGCGCATGATGGCGCCGCGCGTGATGCCCGGCAGGACGTCATCGGTCAGCGGCGGGGTGGCCACCTCGCGGTCGGTGACGACGAAGATGTTGGCGGCCGATGCCTCGGCGACATGACCATCCGTGGTGAGCAGGATCGCGTCGTCGTAGCCGGCGGCGTGGGCATCCTCGGCCGCGAGAGCGGCGTTGACGTATGAGCCTGCGATCTTGCCCCGGGCGGGGATCGCGTTGTCGCCGACGCGCTGCCAGCCGGAGACGGTGACACGGATGCCGCCGGTCGGCAGGTAGTCGCCGAGCGGCATGGTGAAGATGGCGAGCCGATCGCGCATCCCCGTCAGCTGGACGCGGATCGACGGCGCCGACTTGTATACGAGCGGCCGGATGTACGCGTCGGCAGGGTGGCCGTTGCGGCGCAGGAGGTCGACGGTGATCCCCACGAGGTCATCGACCGATTCGGGGACCGATGCGCGCAGCAGCCGCGCGTTGCGCAGCAGCCGCGCGTAGTGCTCGTGGGCGAAGAGGACGCCGCTCGAGCCATCCGCCTGGCGATAGGCGCGGATCCCCTCGAAGACGGCGGTGCCGTAGTTGAGCGCGTGCGTGGCGATGCTGACCGTCGCGTCGCCGATGGGCACCACCGCGCCCTCGAAGTAGGCGTGGCCGCCGATCTCGGCCGCCGCAGTCGTCTGCTGCGGCTCCACCGCGGTCACGAAAGCTCTCCCGCGGCGAGGCGCGCGCGACGCTGCGCCGCATACGACGAGCTGCGCTCGTCACGTCGCAGCAGCGACGCCTCGAGGCGCCAGATCGCGTACTCGAACGAGTCGTGGAGCGCGGCCAGCGACGCATCGATGATGTTCGCCTCCGCGCCGGCGGTGATCCAGGTCCCGCTCTCGTGGCCGGTCTCGATGATGACCCGGGTCCGTGCTGCGGTCGCCGCATCGCCATCGAGGATGCGCACCTTGTAGTCGACGAGGTGGACGTCGTCGAGCGCGGGATAGAAGGCGCCCAGCGCCTTGCGCATCGCCAGGTCGAGCGCGTTGACCGGGCCGTTGCCGTCGGCGGCGGTGTGCAGCACCTCGTCGTCGACCTCGATCTTCACGCTCGCCTCGGCACGTGGCGCCGCGCCGTTGCGCCGCTCCACGACCACGGTGTAGTCGACGACCCGGAACGGCGCCACGTAGTCGTCGCGGCGGCGCCGCACGAGGAGCTCGAACGAGGCATCGGCGCCCTCGAAGCTGGCCCCCTCCGACTCGAGCTGCTTGACGAGCTTCGAGAGCTCGGCCGGATCGAGGCCCTCCGCGGCCAGATCGCCGAGCTGCCGCACCCTCCAGGCGGCGTTGGCGCGCCCGCCGAGCTCGCTGACGACGAGCCGCGACGTCCCGCCGACGCGAGCCGGGTCGACGTGCTGGTATGCGTGCTCGACGCGCGCCGTGGCGGCACCGTGCACCCCGCCCTTGTGCGCGAAGGCGCTCGTGCCCACGTACGGGGCGTGCGCGTCGGGCGCGATGTTCGCGACCTCCGCCACGAAGCGGCTCAGCTCGGGCAGTCGCGTGAGGTCGCGCCCGTCCGGGACGGTCGCTTCGCCCAGCTTCAGCGCCAGGTTGGCCCAGATGGTGACGAGGTTGGCATTGCCGCAGCGTTCGCCGTAGCCGTTGATGGTGCCTTGCACATGGCGGGCGCCGGCGGAGATCGCGGCGAGCGAGTTGGCGACCGCCAGGCCGGCGTCGTCGTGGACGTGGATCCCGATGGTGGCGTCCGACCCGAACTCGGCGGCGATGCGGCTGGTGATGGCCGCGATCTCATCGGTCAGGCAGCCGCCGTTCGTGTCGCACAGAACGAGCGTCGTGGCGCCGGCCCCGAGGGCGGCACGCAGCGTCGCGCGAGCGTAGTCCGGATCGGCTCTCAAGCCGTCGAAGAAGTGCTCGGCGTCATACACCACCTCGCGGCCGGCGTCGCGCAGGAACGCCACCGAGTCGCCGATCATGGCGAGGTTCTCCTCCGCGGTCGCGCCGAGGACGTCGGTGACGTGGAGCAGCCAGCTCTTTCCGAAGATCGTGGTCACCGGTGTCGCCGCCTCGACCAGCGTGCGCAGGTTCGGGTCGTCGGCGGCGCGGTTGGACCGATGACGCGTGGAGCCGAATGCCGCCAGCTTCGCGTGCCGGAACGTCATGCCGCGCGCCGCGGCGAAGAACTCCTCGTCCTTCGGGTTCGAGCCGGGCCAGCCACCCTCGACGTACGGGAAGCCCTCCTCGTCAAGGCGCCGCGCGATCTTCAGCTTGTCGGCGAGCGAGAGGACGAGCCCCTCGCGCTGCGTGCCGTCGCGCAGCGTCGTGTCATAGAGGAGCACGGGGTCGCTCATGCCGGCACCGGCGCGCGGTCACCGAGCCGCTCGAGAATGAAGGCCTCGACCGCAGCGGTCCGTGCGTCGCCACCGAGATCGGCGGTGCGCGGTCCGCCGTCGATGGCCGCCGTCACGGCGCGGTCGAGCGTGTCGGCGGCGTCGGTCTCGCCCAGTGAGAGGCGCAGCAGCAGCGCCGCGGAGCTCACCGTCGCGAGTGGGTTGGCGAGGCCCTGGCCGGCGATCGCCGGTGCCGAGCCGTGGACGGGCTCGTACATCCCGAACCGACCACCGGCGGTGAGGCGCGCGCCGAGGCTCGCGGAGGCGAGGAGGCCGAGCGAGCCGGCGATGGCCGCCGCCTCGTCGGAGAGGATGTCGCCGAACAGGTTCTCGGTGACGATGACGTCGTAGTGCGTCGGCTGGGTGAGCACGAGGTAGGCGGTCGAGTCGACCAGCGCATGCTCTAGCTGGACCGATGGATGCCGGCTCCCGATCTCGGTGGCCACCTCGCGCCAGAGGCGGCTGCTGGCGAGCACGTTCGCCTTGTCGACGCTCGTGACGTGTCCGCGACGCCCTGCCGCGAGCTCGAACGCGAGCTCGACGATGCGCTCGATCTCGGGGCGGCTGTAGCGCAGCGTGTCGACCGCCGAGACCGCCCCGTCACGTTCCTCGCGGCCCTGCGGCTTCCCGAAGTAGAGGCCGCCCGTCAGCTCGCGCAGGATGAGGAAGTCCGTCCCCGCGCGCACCTCGGGACGGATCGGCGAGGCATCGGCCAGGGCGGCGGCGGCCGTCACCGGGCGCAGGTTGGCGAACAGCTCGAGCTCGGCGCGCAGCGCCAGCAGCGCATCCTCCGGTCGCGTCGCGGCGGCCGGGTCATCCCACGCTGGGCCACCGACCGCGCCAAGCAGGACGGCATCCGCGATGCGACACGCGGCGAGCGTGGACGGCGGCAGCGCGTCGCCGGTGGCATCGATCGCGGCCCCGCCGACGAGCCGCTCGTCCCAGGCAACGTCGAATCCGTGCCGCGCGCCGAGCGCGTCCACGCAGCGCCGCGCCACGGCGCAGACCTCCGGACCGATGCCGTCGCCGGGCAGGTAGGCGACGCGATACGTCGTCATGGCGCCGACCCGACCGCCCCAGAGCGGCGTCGCTTTGCAGCCTCGACCGCCTCGGCGGCGACGGGGTGCGCGGCAATCAGCTTGTTCACCGCCGCGAGGTATGCCCGCAGGCTGGCCTCGACCACGTTGGTCGAGAGGCCGTGGCCGGTGAAGACCTGCGGTGCATCGACGTCGCCTGCCGGTGAGGTGATCTTCACCGTCGCCTCGCCCTGGGCATCCTCGCCGGAGCCGACGCTGCGCACCTGGTAGTCGGCGAGGCGCGGCCGGCCGCCGATGATCTGCTCCAGCGCGTTGTCGACCGCCGACAGCAGCGCGTCGACGGGGCCGTTTCCGCCCGCGAAGGCCCGGAAGGTCCGCCCCTCGTAGAAGAGGGAGACGCTGCCGCTGCTCGACTCGCCGGCGCGGCTGGCGGTCGCCCAGTGCTCGATCCCGACCAGCTGCGGCACCGGGTCGGCGTGCTGCTCCGCGAGGGCCAGCAGGTCCGCATCGGTCACCTGCTTCTTGCGGTCGGCAAGGGTGATCGCCTCCGCATACACGGCATCGAGCTCGTCCGGCTCGATCTGGATCCCCAGCCGCCGCAGCCGCTCGTCGAAGCCCGCACGGCCGGAGAGCTTGCCGAGCGTGAGCGTCGAGCCCGAGAGGCCCACCGACTCGGGGGTCATGATCTCGTAGGTGAGCGGGTTCTTGAGGAAGCCGTCTTGGTGGATCCCCGACTCGTGGGCAAAGGCGTTCGCGCCGACGATGCTCTTGTTGGGCTGCACCGGTATGCCGGTGAGGTAGCTGACAAGGCGGCTGGTCGTGGTGAGCTGCTCCGTGGCCACCTGGGTCGTCGCGCCGCCGAACTGCGCCGGACGCGTGCGGAGCGCCATCACCACCTCCTCGAGCGCGGCGTTGCCGGCGCGCTCGCCGAGCCCGTTGACGGTGACCTCCACCTGCCGTGCGCCGGCCTGGATGCCGGCGAGCGTGTTCGCCGTCGCCAGCCCCAGGTCGTTGTGGCAGTGGGTGCTGACGATGGCGCGCCGTCCGACGAGTTTCACCACCCCGCGAATCAACGACGCGTATTCGCGTGGCTCGGCGTAGCCGACCGTGTCGGGGACGTTGATGACGGTCGCGCCGGCATCGACGGCGGCCGCGAACGCCTCGAGCAGGAACGGCACCTCGGAGCGTGATGCGTCCTCGGCGCTGAACTCGATCGCCTGGTCCGGCCCAACGAGGCGGCGCGCCTGCGCGACGCAGCTGCTGATCCGCGCCAGCACCTCCTCCCGCGTCGTGCGCAGCTTGTGCGTGATGTGGATGTCGCTGGTGGCGATGAAGACATGGAGCTGCGTGGCGCGGGCCGGTGCCAGTGCCGCCGCAGCAGCGGCGACGTCACCGGGGACGCAGCGCGCCAGCGCGGAGATCGCCGGACCGCCCTCCTCGCCGCCCACCTCGGCGGCGATGCGGCGCACCGCCTCCGCCTCGCCGGGCGACGCGGCGGGGAAGCCGGCCTCGATGACGTCGACCCGCACCCGCGCCAGGTGGCGCGCGACGCTCACCTTCTCGTCGACGGTGAGGGAGGCGCCGGGCGTCTGCTCGCCGTCACGCAGCGTCGTGTCGAAGACGCGAATGCGACGCGCGCGGCTCATCGGCCCTCCTCCGTGCCGCCGGCGGCCGCCGGAGCGGCACCGGCCGTGGCATCTTCGGCCCAGCCGTCGGGAGCGTGCCGTGGGTCGAGGAAGGTCATGTGGCTGCGCAGCTCGGCGCCGACCTCCTCGATCCGGGCGTTCGCGTTCTGCGCGCGCAGGCGGCGGAATTCCGGCGCGCCACGCCGTCCCTCCTCGATCCAGCGACGCGCGAACGTGCCGTCCTGGATCTCGCCCAGGATTCGCTGCATCTCGGCGCGGGTCCGCTCGTCGACGATGCGCGGCCCCGACACGTAGTCGCCGTACTCCGCGGTGTCGCTGATGCTGTAGCGCATGTACTGCAGGCCGCCCTGGTACATGAGGTCGACGATGAGCTTGAGCTCGTGCATCGTCTCGAAGTAGGCGAGCTCGGGCTGGTAGCCGGCATCGACGAGGGTCTCGAACCCGGCCTGGACGAGCGATGTCACCCCACCGCACAGGACGGCCTGCTCTCCGAACAGGTCCGTCTCGGTCTCCTCGGCGAACGTGGTCTCGAGCACTCCGGCTCGCGTGGCGCCGATCCCGCGGGCGTAGGCGAGCGTGCGTTGACGCGCCGTCCCGGTCTCGTCGCGGTGGACGGCGAAGAGGGCCGGCACGCCGCCACCACCCTCGTAGAGGCGGCGCACGAGGTGACCAGGGCCCTTCGGGGCGACCATGCCCACATCGGTCCCGGCCGGCGGGTCCACCTCGCCGAAGTGGATGTTGAAGCCGTGTGCGAACATCAGCAGGGCGCCGTCGCGCAGGTTCGGCGCGATCTCGGCGTGGTACACCGCCGGCGCCGCGGTGTCGGGGACGAGGACCATGACGACATCCGCCTCGGCCGTGGCAGACGCGGCATCGGTGACCCGCAGGCCAGCCTCGCGCGCTCGCTCCGCCGAGGCGGAGTCGCGTCGCAGTCCCACCACCACGTCGACGCCGGACTCGTGGAGGTTGCGCGCATGCGCCTCGCCCTGGCTGCCATAGCCGATGACGGCCACGGTCTGGCCGTCGAGGGCCGATGCGTCGACGTCGGCGTCGTAGATGAGGGTCGTCATGCGGGATCTGCTCCGTTGTCGGGGATGGGGGAGGAAGCGTTGCCGGCCGCTGCCATGGCGACCGCCCCGGCGCGCACCAGGGTGCGCAGTCCGTGGCCACGCAGGGCCTCGAGCGCGGCGTCGATGGTCTCGGGCGTCGCGGTGAGACGCGCCTGCCAGGCCGCCTCGCCGGCGACGAGCAGCTCGCCTCCGGCTGAGCCGATGATCGCGCGCACGGCGTCCGCGTCTGCGTCCGCCGGGGGCGCCAGCTCCACGAGCACGAGCTCGAGCTCGATGCGCGGGACCGATGTGAGATCGGTCACCTCGAGCACCTCGAGCAGTCGCTCCAGCTGCGCCAGCACCTGGCGCAGGTGACCGTCGTCGCCCCGCACCGCGATCGTCATGCGGGAGCGGCCGGGAACGTCGGTGGTGCCGACGGTGAGCGACTCGATGTTGAAGCTGCGCGCGCGCAGCAGCCCCGAGACGCGGTTGAGCGTTCCGGGCTTGTCGACGACGAGCGCGCTCACCACGTGGCGCCGCTGGACGGCATCGGGATCGCCGGCCGGCAGCGTTGGGTGCGCGGTGGCGGTGAGGCTCATTCGCGACCCCCTTCGACCATCTCCGACAGCCCCTTGCCGGGCAGCATCATGGGGTACACGTTCTGCGCCTCGTCGAGGTGGAAGTCGATGAGCGATGGGCCGGGCGCCGCGCGCGCCGCGGCGATGACGGCATCCACCTCGTCGGGGTGCGACGCACGCCAGGCCGGGATCCCATACGCCTCGCAGAGGCGGACGAGGTCCGGACCGATGAGCTCGGCGGAGTGATAGTTCTCGTCGTAGATGATCTCCTGCCATTGCCGGATCATCCCGAGCCGATGGTTGTTGAGCACCGCGATCCGCACCGGGATCTGGTCCTGCACCAGTGTCGCAAGCTCCTGCATCGTCATCTGGAAGCCGCCGTCGCCGACGATCGCCCACGTCTCGCGCTCGGGCGCCCCCAGCGCGGCGCCCATCGCCGCCGGCACGCCATACCCCATGGTGCCGAGCCCGCCCGAGCTGAGGTGACGGAACGGGGCGCGGAAGCCGAAGTAGCGCGCCGCCCACATCTGGTTCTGGCCCACATCGCTGGCGATCTGCGCCTGGTGGCCGGTCGCCTCACCGATGCGGTCCACGACGTAGTCGGCGGAGAGGCGGCCCTCCTTCCACGCACCCGACCCGTGCCACGAGCGCGCCTCGCTCACCTCGCGCCAGGCGGCGATCTGGTCCAGCCAGGCGGTCCGCGGCGCTGCCTGCGGAAGGCGCCGCAGCAACGCCGCGAGGAGGTCACCGGCGTCCGCCACGATACCGAGGTCGGTGCGGACGTTCTTGCCGATCTCCGAGCGGTCGACGTCGACGTGGACGATGGTCGCCTTCGGCGCGAACGTGCTGGTCTTGCCGGTGATGCGATCGTCGTAGCGGCAGCCGATCCCGATCAGCAGGTCACTCTGCTGGATCGCCTTGTTGACGTGCATCCAGCCGTGCATCCCCGCGTAGCCGGCGGAGAGGCGATGGGTCTCGTCGATGTTGCCGATGCCCAGCAGCGTGTGGGCGACGGGAATTTCCGAACGCTCGGCGACCTGGCGCAGCAGGTCGGTCGCGTCGGCGATCTGGACACCGTGGCCCGCGAGGACGAGCGGCCGCTCTGCCGTGCCAATGAGCTCGGCGAGCTCATCCGCCTCGGGGACGTCGCCACGCACCGGGCGCAGCAGGCCGGGCAGGCGCAGCTCGTACGGCTGGGGGTGCGGCGCCGTCGTCTCCGCCTGCAGCACGTCCTTCGGGAAGTCGAGCAGCACCGGTCCCGGACGGCCGCTGCGCGCGATCTCGAACGCCTCGGCGACGGCGAGCGGCACCTCGTCGGGATCCATCACGACCGTCGCGTATTTCGTGATCGGCAGCGCGATGCCCACGATATCGGTCTCCTGGAACGCGTCGCGCCCGAGCAGGGCGCGCGGGACGTTGGCCGTGATGGCGACCATCGGCACCGAGTCCATCATCGCGGTCGCGAGGCCCGTGACCATGTTGATGGCCCCCGGTCCGGAGGTGGCCATCACGACGCCCACTCCGCCGGTGACGCGGCTCCAGCCGTCCGCGGCGTGGGTGCCGCCCTGCTCGTGGCGCACCAGGATGTGGCGCAGCGGGAACTCGCGCAGGACGTCGTAGATCGGCAGCATCGTCCCGCCGGGATAGCCGAAGACGGTGCTGACGCCCTGGCGGACGAGGCCCTCGCACACGGCGCGCGCACCGATGCGCGGCGCCACCGGCGCGGATGCGGGCTGGGAATCGGGGAGCGGGAGTGCGGTCATGAGTGGTGGACGTGCCTCAGATAGAACGTACGAACCCCGCCGGCGATGTGCCTGGCGGGGTGTCGGTCGCGGTTTGCTGTCGTGTCCTTGCGGCTACTCGGCTGCGCGTCCTCCATCCCGCCATCCAAGAAGAATGACGAGCCGAAGAATGGGAAGTACGAGGAGCATGCCGAGGAACCCGGCCTGCAACGGGCGCACTGTGGACTCGGAGGCGGCGATGGCGCCGCGCTCAGTGGACATGGGGCGACCCTACCAGCGCTGTCAACCCCGTCGAGGGTCCGTGCTCACGGCGCGCCCGAGTCGGCGGTTTCCTATCAGATGCCCATCCCGGGAACGCTACCCCGGAAGAGGTCGTCGGAGCCGATGGCCTGAGCGTGGAATCCAGCCGACTTCCTGTCAGATTCGCGCCTTGTGACGATCTGAGAGGGAATCGGCCACCGATTCCAGGATAACGGTCTGGGGGTGGGAATCTGACAGCTCTTGGCCGCGCTTGGCCGTACGGCGCCGTCGTAGCGCACGCTGAGAGAGGCGCGACCGATCTGGTGCGGCGCTAGCGCTCCCGCTGGTGCAGCGTCGCCGTCATTCGTGCACCGGTCGTGACGGCTCCCTCTGAGGCCGATGACACGAGCGCCGCGTACTTCGCGAGCACGCCACCAGGGTAGCGCGGCTCCGGCGCCACCCACGCCGCCCTCCGCTGCGCCAGCTCCGACTCGCCAACGGCGAGGTCCAGTCGCCGCGCATCCACGTCAATCACCACCTCGTCGCCCTCGTGCACCAGGGCGATCGGGCCGCCGAGGGCGGCCTCTGGCGCCACGTGGCCGATCATCAGCCCGTGGGTGCCGCCACTGAACCGACCGTCGGTGAGGAGCGCCACCTCGTCGCCCAGGCCCTCGCCGACGAGGGCCGCCGTGACGGAGAGCATCTCCTGCATCCCCGGGCCGCCGACCGGCCCCTCGTTGCGGATGACGACGACGTCGCCGGGACCGATGCGCTGCGCACGCACCGCGGCGTAGCACTCCGCCTCCGAGTCGAAGACGCGCGCCGGCCCGCGGTGTTGCCGTCGCTCGTGGCCGGCCAGCTTGACGACGCAGCCGTCCGGCGCCAGCGACCCATGCAGGATCGCGAGGCCGCCATTCGGCTTGATGGGATGCTCGACCGATACCACCACCTCCTGGCCCGGGGTCTCGGTGGCGGCGGCGGCGACCTCGGCCAGCGTGCGCCCGTCGACGTTGCGCGTACTCCCGTCGATGAGGCCGCCACGGACCAGCTCGCGCGCCACCAGGCCCACGCCCCCCGCCTCGTGGATGTCGACCGCGGTGAAGCGCCCGCCCGGCATGAGCGAGGCGACGATCGGTGTCCGCTCGGCGATGCGGCCGAACTCGTCGATGTCGAGGTCGATCCCGAGCTCGTGCGCGATTGCCAGCAGGTGGAGGACGCCGTTCGTGGAGCCGCCGGTGGCCGCCACCGACGCGATGGCGTTCTCGATCGCGGGGCGCGTCATGATCGCCGACGGTCGAATCCCCTTGTTCACGAGGCGCATCACGAGCTCGCCGGCGCGCAGCGCCGCATCGGTCTTGGCCGGATCAGTGGCGGGGATGCCGTTCATGCCGCCCGGCGAGATGCCGAGGAACTCGAGGGTGGTCGCCATGGTGTTGGCCGTGAACTGGCCGCCGCAGGCGCCCGGGCCGGGGCAGGCGGCATCCTCGATCTCGCGGAGCTCCTCGAGCGTGATGGTGCCGGCGCGGTAGGCGCCGATGGCCTCGAAGACCGTCACCACCGTCGCATCGCGCTTGCCGCGCAGCACGCCCGGCTGGATCGTGCCGCTGTAGAGCGCCAGGCCGGGCAGGTCGAGCCGAGCCAGCGCCATGGCCGCGGCGGGGATCGTCTTGTCGCAGCCGACGATGCAGACCAGGCCGTCGAAGAGGTGGCCGCGGGCGACGAGCTCGATCGAGTCCGCGATCACCTCGCGGCTGACGAGCGACGCCTTCATCCCCTCGGTGCCCATGCTCACCCCGTCGCTCACCGCGATGGTGTTGAACTCCATGGGCGTGCCACCGGCGGCGCGGATGCCCGCCTTCACGTGCTCGGCGAGCTCGCGCTGGTTGTAGTTGCACGGCATCGTCTCGATCCATGTCGTGCCGACCCCCACGATCGGCTTGGCGAGGTCTTCGTCGGTGAAGCCGATGGCCTTGAGCATGGCGCGGGCGGCGGCGCGATCGGGGCCGTCAAGGAGCACGCGTGAGTGCTCACGCGGGTCGATGGCGGGGGATGTATCGGTCATGGGTGGCGAGTGTAGCGACCCTTCGGGGCGGGCGCGGTAGCCTGTTCGGCATGGATCGCGAGGTGGTGCCGCCGTCACGCGTGTCCCGTGCCTGACGGCACGGGACGCCGCTGGGTGGTGCTCGCGGTCGGCCTGGCGGGGCTCATTGCCGGCTGCGCGGCACAGTACGGCCTGGCGTACCTGATCCCGGCCCTGCGGGCCGAGGGACTGCCGCTCGAGACCGCGACCCTGCTCGTCACCGCGCCCATCGCGGGCATCCTCTGCACGCTCATCGCGTGGGGCGCGGCGGCGGATCGCTGGGGCGAGCGCCGGGTGTTGGCGCTGGGCCTCGCCGGGGCGGCCGTGGCCGAGGGAGCGGCGGCGCTCGTCGCCGACCCGCTGCCGCGCTGGATCGCGCTGTTCGGCGTGGGTGCCACCAGCTCCGCGATTCACGCCGCCTCGGGGCGGCTCATCCTCGGCTGGTTCGCCGTCCGCGAGCGTGGCCTGGCGATGGGTATCCGCCAGACGGGCCAGCCGCTCGGCGTGGGCGTGGCAGCCATCGTCCTGCCGGCTGCGGCGGGCGCTGGAGTCGGGACCGCGTTCGTGGCGCTCGGGGCCGGCTGCGCCGTCGCGGCCATTGCCGTCGCCCTTCTCGTTCGCGACCCGGAGCGGCCACCCGAGCAACGGGGCGCGGCGACGCCGCCATCGCCGTATCGCGACGGCTACCTGTGGCGCATCCACGCGGCCAGCGGGCTGCTCGTCGTCCCCCAGTTCACGGTCGCGGTCTTCGCCTTCGACTTCCTCGTCACCGGGCTCGGCTGGTCACTGGGTGGCGCCGGGCTGCTGCTCGCGGCCACGCAGCTGGGCGGGGCCGCCGGTCGCCTCCTGGTCGGCTGGTGGTCCGATCAAGCCGGGACGCGTCTCGGCCCAATGCGCGCTGTCGCGATCGGGGCGACCGTCTCCATGGCCGTCCTGGCGATGCTCGCCATCTGGGGCGCCCCGGGGGCCGTCGCGGCGCTGCTCGTTGCCTCGGTCGTCACCACCGCCCCCAACGGGCTGGCCTTCACCGCCGTGGCTGAGCGTGCCGGCATGCTCTGGGCGGGCCGCGCGCTCGGCACGCAGAACACCATCCAGAATCTCGTCGGGCTGATGGCACCGACCCCGCTCGCGCTCCTCATTGGAATCGGAGCGACGGCGGCCGGTGGCTATGGGCTGGCGTTCGCGGCTGTGGTCGGGTTCCCGGCAGTCGCCGCGCTCGTCATACCGGTGTCACGGGAGACGGCGCCCGCCTGAGCTGGAGTCAAGCGTCGTGACCGGCTACGTACGCGTCCGGATCCCGGTCGCGCGTTCGAATTCCCGTGGCGTGCTCGGCCTCGAAGGCGAGGAAGTCGAGGGCGATCGCGTGTCGCGTGGCAAGGTCGGCATGGCGGCGGAAGTCGGCGAGATCCTCGCGCTCCTCCTCCGCCATGTGGTCGGAGTTTGCCTTCCGCGCCTCGACGACGGCGTCCCACCACTCGTCGCTGCCCACATCTTGCTCGCCCGCGTCCCGCACCGCGTCCCGGATCTCGTTGTGGTCCTTGATCGCGTCCTTCGTCTCGCTCGCCGCCGACTCCTGCTCTCCGCCGCCGGTGCCGATCTCGAGGAGGCGGGGATAGAAGTAGCGCTCCTCGGCGGCAGCGTGCGCTTCGAGGAGGATTGCCAGGCGTTCCCAGACCGGGCCGAGACGAGCGGCGTCGTGGCGGTCGATGTCGTCGAGGTAGGCAAAGCCCTGCCGCTGCTCGGCGTGCTGGATGAGAATGACCTGCGTGATGTCCATGCGGCGCCTGCGTCGCACATGTCGTGCCACACGGCCTTGACACCTCCGCTAGGGTGGCGGCACCGATGGAACCCCCGACCGGCGACGCGGCGCGCCTGCAACCCCGCACCATCATCGAGAAGATCTGGGAAGACCACGTCGTCGTCGCCGGCGAGGGTGGTGCTCCCGATCTTCTCGGCATCGACCTGCACCTCGTCCACGAGGTGACGAGCCCGCAGGCGTTCGACGGGCTGCGCGCGCGTGGCCTGCGCGTGCGCCATCCGGAGCTGACCGTGGCGACGGCCGATCACTCGATTCCCACCACCGACCGCAGCCTGCCGATCCTCGACGAGATGGCCGCGGCGCAGGTGCAGCGCCTCGCGGACAACTGCACCGAGTTCGGCATCCCGCTGCATGGCATCGGCTCGCCGCACCAGGGGATCGTCCACGTCATCGGTCCCGAGCTAGGCCTGACCCAGCCCGGCATGACCATCGTCTGCGGCGACAGCCACACTGCCACCCACGGTGCGTTCGGCGCGCTCGCATTCGGCATCGGGACGAGCGAGGTGGAGCACGTCCTGGCGACGCAGGTCCTCCTCCAGCGGCGACCGAAGACGTTCGAGGTGCGTGTCGATGGCACGCTCCATCCGGGCGTCACGGCCAAGGACATCATCCTCAGCCTCCTGTCGCGGATCGGGATCGGCGGCGGGACCGGGCACGTGTTCGAGTACACCGGCGCCGCCATCCGTTCACTGGGGATGGAGGGGCGGATGACGATCTGCAACATGAGCATCGAGGGCGGGGCACGGGCCGGGCTGGTGGCCCCCGACGACACCACGTTCGGGTTCGTGGCCGGCCGGCGGCATGCCCCGCAGGGCAGCGAATGGGAATCCGCGCTGGACCGATGGCGCCGCCTACCCACCGACGACGGCGCGCCCTACGATCGGGCCATCACCTTCGACGCATCGGAGCTCGAGCCGATGGTGACCTACGGCACCAACCCCGGCATGGGGTTCGGGATCAGCTCGCGCATCCCGGACCCGGCGCGACTGGAAGACGCGGCGCAGCGCGACTCGCTCGCCGCGGCGCTGGCGTACATGGGCCTCGCCCCCGGCGAGCCGGTGCTGGGGCGGCCGATCGATGTCGTCTTCATCGGTTCGTGCACCAACTCGCGCATCAGCGACCTGCGCGAGGCGGCGCAGATGCTGCGCGGCCGGCGCGTCGCCGACGGCGTGCGGGTGATGGTCGTCCCCGGCTCGACCGAGGTGAAGCGGCAGGCGGAGGCGGAGGGGCTGGCATCGGTCTTCCGCGATGCCGGTGCGGAGTGGCGGGAGGCCGGCTGCAGCATGTGCATCGCCATGAACGGCGACCAGCTGCGCCCCGGCCAGTACGCGGTCAGCACCAGCAACCGCAACTTCGAGGGGCGGCAGGGGGCCGGCGGCCGGACGTTCCTCGCCTCGCCGCTGACCGCGGTCGCCTCGGCCGTGAGCGGGCGCCTCACCGACCCGCGGTCGCTGCTGTGAGCGAGCGCGCCCCGTTTCGCGCGGTGACCTCGGCGGTCGTGCCGCTGCCGCGCAACGACATCGACACCGACCAGATCATCCCGGCCCGCTTCCTGAAGACGATCAACCGGGCAGGGTTCGGCGACCAGCTCTTCAACGACTGGCGCTACCTCGCTGACGGTACGCCGAACCCCGAGTTCGTCCTCAACCGCCCCGAGATGGCAGGCCGAAATGTGCTTGTCGCCGGCGACAACTTCGGCTGCGGGTCGTCACGCGAGCACGCGCCCTGGGCACTCACCGCGTGGGGCATCCGCGCCGTCGTCAGCAGCGGCTTCGCCGATATCTTCCGCAGCAACGCGCTGAAGAACGGGCTGCTGCCGATTGTCGTCACCCCGGAGCAGCTGGCGGAGCTCTTTCGCCGCTTTGCGGCAGACCCGGGCGAGGAGGTCACCGTGGACCTCGCGGCGCAGCAGCTACGGCTTGCCGATGGCAGCACCATCGGTTTCGAGGTGGACTCCTTCGCGCGCGAGATGATCCTCAACGGGACCGATGAGCTCGGCTACCTCCTCGCCCGCGACGACGCCATCGCCGCCTACGAGGCGGCGCATCCCGCCCGCATCTCAACGCTGCCGGCGAGCGCGGCGACCGGCTGAATGGCACCTGCCGAGGCAGGCGGCGGCGCCGAGGCGCCCGCCGTCTTCGCGCTGCGCCACGTCGGCCTGCGCCGCTCCGGTCATTCGCTGCTGACCGACGTCGACTGGACGGTGCGGCCGGGGGAGCGATGGGTGGTGCTCGGGCCGAACGGCGCCGGCAAGACGACCCTGCTCCGCATCCTGGCGACGTACCTCGTGCCCTCGCTCGGCACGGTGGAGGTGCTCGGGTCCCGCATCGGACGCACCGATGTCCGCGAGCTGCGCCCGCGGATGGGCTACCTCAGCCCGGCGCTGGCCGGAATGGCTCCCGGCGAGCTGACCGCGCGCCAGCTCGTCGAAGCGGCGCAGGGCGGCGCGGTGCTGCCCTGGTACATCGATCGTGCGGCGGTCTCGGCCCCCGCCACCGAGCGGGCGCTGGCCGTCGTCGGGCTCGCCGGGCTCGAGGAGCGGTCGATCGGCACGATGTCGTCCGGCGAGCAGCTCCGGGTCCAGCTGGCGCGCGCCCTCGTGGTCGAGCCCGAGGCGCTCCTCCTCGACGAGCCGATGTCCTCGCTCGACATCGGCGGCCGCGAGCAGCTGGTGCTCACGCTCGCCACCGTGGCCGCCGGGCCGGTGGGCGCCATCATCACCGTCGTCCATCGGCTCGAGGACATCGCACCGGGGTTCACGCACGCGCTCCTGCTGCGCGAAGGGCGCGTCGTGGCCGCCGGACCGATCGATGAGGTGATCGCCGACGGCCCGCTCTCCTCCGCCTACGGCCTCCCGCTCCAGGTGCGCAGGATGGGGGAGCGGCTCACGGTCAGCGCCGGTCGCTGAGCCGGTCAGCCGCCGCTGATCGCGGTGATGACGTCGAGTCGCGAGCCGGCGTTGGTCGGGGTGTCGAGCGTCGCGCGCCTGCCATCGACGTAGACGAGGATGTGCCGCCGGATCGCGGGGCCGGCCTCGCAGAGCCGATCCCGCACGCCAGGCCACCGCTGATCGAGCGCGTCGAACGCCTCGCGCACCGATGTGGCCTCGATCTCGAGCTTCCGCGTCAGGCCCGGGAAGAGCGGCGGCAGGGTCGGAGGCAGACGAACGGCGATCATGGCTAGCCGACCGTCGCGACCTCGACCGAGGCGATCGCCGGCAGGTAGCTCGCGATCTCGGTCCAGCTGTCGCCCTCGTCCGTGCTCGCGAACACCTGCCCGGTGCTCGTGCCGAAGTAGAGGCCCACCGTGTCGGCGGCGTCGATCGCCATTCCCTCGCGCAGGACGCCGATGTGCGCATCGGCATGTGGCAGCCCGCGGTCGAGCTGCTCCCACGACGAGCCGGCGTCGCGCGTGCGCCACACCGCTGCGTGGCCGTCGGGCATCGTCCGCCCGTGGCCCGGGTCGAGCGGGATCACGTAGAGCGTGTCGCGATCGCGCGGGTGCGCCTCCGCCGCGAAGCCGAAGTCGGTCGGCAGGCCGTTGGTGATCTCGGTCCACGAGTGGCCCTCGTCGTCACTGCGATGCATCCCGCAGTGGTTCTGCTGGTACATCCGCGTCCGGTCGGCCGGCGATCGCACGAGCTTGTGGACGCAGAAGTCCTGATCCTCGTGCTCGGACGGCCAGTCGCGGCGCAGCCCCTTGTTGCGCGGCGCCCACGACGCCCCGTCGTCGAGCGTCTCGAATGCCCCGACGCCCTGGACCACGGCGATGAACCGCGTCGGGTCGTCGGGGTCCGGCAGCAGGCCCGGCAGGCCGAGGTGGCCGGGAGGCTGGTTGTCCGGGTCGTTCCACTCGGCGCGGTCAGGCTGGTCGTCGATCGTGCTGAGCAGCGACCAGGTCCGGCCGCCGTCCGTGCTCTCGAAGAGGCCGGCCGGCTCCGCCCCGGCGATGAGCCGGCCATGCGCGGCCATGAGGCCGGTGACCTTCGTCAGGCTTCGATCAGCGTCGGGCGCATACGCGAGACCCTCGCTCGAGTGCTCCCACGTCGCCCCGAGGTCCGGGCTGCGCCACACCGCGGTGCCGTGCCACTCGCTGGCGCCCGCGGCGTAGATCGTGCCGCTCTGCGCGTCGTGGATCGCGCGGAAGATCGGCCAGCCCTCGCAGAACGGGCCGCGCAGCTGCCAGTCGCGCCGATCGGCGCTCGTCAGCAGGAAGCAGCCCTTGCGTGTGCCGAGAATGAGCACCGTCTGCAGCATGTCGCTCTCCGGAATGTATGAGGATTGATGTACTGACTGGGTGCGCCGATGAAACTCATCGTTCGTCCATCATCGGCCGTCCATCATCGGCGATCGAGCACGTCCGGACCAGCGTCTTCGGCGCGGTGTTCGAGGAGCCAGTCGATCGCCTCGAGGTAGCCGCGCCAGCCACGGCCGACCACCTGGTGCTGCGTCGCGGGCGCGGTGACCGACATGCGGCGCCACGGCTCGCGTGCATTGATGTCGCTGATGTGCACCTCGACCGCCGGCCGCTCGGCCGTGCGCAGCGCGTCGTGCAGGGCGTAGCTCGTGTGCGACAGGGCCCCGAAGTTCACGATCAGCGCGTCGTAGTCACGCTCCTCCAGCCGGTCGATGAGCGCCCCCTCGTGGTTCGACTGGAGGTGCGCGAGGCCTGCGCCGTGATCGGTCGCGTGCGCAGTGGCGGCGGCGACGATCGCGTCGAGCGTCATGTCGCCGTAGATCTCGGGCTCACGGCGGCCGACCGTGCCGAGGTTGGGGCCGTTGAGCACCAGGATGCGCATCGGTCTAATGATCGCCCGTGGCGACGTCGAACGAGCCGAGGATCCGCAGCGCGACGGTGTGCAGCTGCAGCGTGGTGAGCGCGTCGGCGAGGGGATCGGCGGCCGCATCGCCGCTGACCTGGAGGAGGAAGCGGTAGCGCCACGCACCCGCGCCCGACGGGGCGTGACTCGATGCGGCTGAGGTTGACGCCACGCTCGGCGAGCGCCACGAGCGCGCGGTAGAGGTCGCCCGGCCGGTGCCCGGTCTCGAACGTGAGGAGCGTCTCGCGCGACGTCGCGCCACGCGGCGCCAGCATCCCGCCGGCCGGCAGCGGTGACGCCTCGCCGCCGGGGGCCAGCACGGCGAACCGCGTGACGTTGTCGGAGGCATCGGCGATGTCGCGCGCCGCCACCTCGAGTCCGTAGCGCGACGCTGCCCGCTCGCTGGCGACGACCGCCATGTCCGTCCATCCACCGGCGGCGAGGTCCCGGGCCGCGCCCGCCGTATCGGCGGCGGCGACCACGGCCCAGGCTCGGGCGGCGAGGAATCGTTCACACTGGCCGAGGGCCTGCCAGTGGCTCGCGACGCGGCGCACGCCCTCGAGGCTCGCGCCGGGCATGACGAGGAGTTGGTGCCGCACCGGCAGCAGCAGCTCCCCCACGACGCGCAGCGCACCGCGAGCAAGGGCATCGAGCGCGTCGCCGACCGTCCCGGCGATGGAGTTCTCCAGGGGCAGCACGGCGCCATCGAGCGTGCCGTCCTCGACGGCGGCGCATACCGCGGAGAACGTCGGCATCGGTACCGGCTCGATACCTGCGTCGCCGAAGTAGCCGATCACGGCCTCCTCGCCGTACGCGCCCGGCTCACCCTGGTAGCCGATCCGGCTCATGCGTGGATCACCGACAGGGCGTCATCGAGCTCGTCATCGGTGACGTCGTCCACTTCGGTGACGCTCCCAACCGCCAGCGGCAGGATCCAGCGCTGCCGACCGGCGGCGCGCTTCTTGTCGCCGCCCATCGCGTCCCGCACCCGGACCGGGTCGAACGCCGTCGTGAGGGCGAAACCCAGGTCGGCGAGGAGTGTGTCGAGGCGATCAGGCAGCGTCCCATCGCCGCCGCGCCGCGCCGCGATGCGCGCGACGGCGCGCAGGCCAACCGCGACGGCGGCGCCGTGCGGGAGGCGATAGCCACCGGCGACCTCCAATGCGTGGCCGATCGTGTGGCCCAGGTTGAGCGTCCGCCGCTCGCCGGCCTCCCACGGATCCCGGTCGCAGACGGCGAGCTTGAGGCGCACGCTGCGTTCGATGATCGCGAACCGTGCCGCCTCGTCGTCGTGAAGCGCTGCCCGGCCGCGATCCTCGATGAGGCTCCACAGCCGCGGGTCGCCGATGATCGCGGCCTTCACCGACTCCGCCATGCCGTCGCGGCGCAGCGTCACCGGCAGGCTGGCGAGGGCCGCCACGTCGGTCACGACCGTCGCCGGGGGCCAGAAGGCGCCGACCGCGTTCTTGGCGGTCGGGAGGTCGACCGCCACCTTGCCGCCGATGGAGCTGTCCGCCTGGGCGAGCCACGTGGTGGGAACGTGGACCAGCGGCAGGCCACGCGCGAAGAGCGCGGCCGCCGTGCCGGCGAGGTCGCCGATGGTGCCACCGCCGAGCGCAATGAGCGCCTCTCCGCGCTCCACGTGCTGCGCGGCGAGCCAGGCGAGGACGCGTTCGAGCATCGAGATGCGCTTGGCGCGCTCACCGCCGCGCAGCGCGAGGGTGGCGCGGGCGGGGAGCCCCTGCGCCAGGTGCGGGGCGTGGCGCGCGACGGCGCGGTCGACAACGAGCACGCCAGCCGGGGTCGGCTCGCCCACTGCACCGTGTTCGAGCAGGCCCGACCCGAGCACGACGCGCGTCGAGGTTGGACCGATGGGATGGCGTCGCGCCACTTCGGCGTCGAGCAGGCGGCGGCCCGTTCCGACCGCGGCGATGTGATCGACGATCTCGCGCGCCACCACGTCCGGCGGTCGCTCGCCGTCGACCCGCAGGTTGGCGGCGTGGTACACCGGCCTGCGCTCGGCGAGCACGGTGGCAACGTGACCGGCCCGGTAGGGTAGGAAGGTGGGGCGCTCCACCGCCGAGCGGCCGAGACGCGCCACAAGTGCCTCCGACGCGACGTCGACCCAGGCCACCGGCCCGTGGTGCCACAGCGCCCAGCGGCTCAACGGGTCGAGCGCGGCTCCGCCTCCGGCACCGATGACGGCATCCGGCACCGCGCTCGCCGCGACCACCGCGCGCGCCTCGGCGTCGCGGAATGCCGCCTCGCCGTGCCGCGCGATGAATGCCCCCACCGGCATCCCGACTGCCTCTTCGACGAGCTGGTCGGTGTCGAGGAACGGGCGGCCGAGGATGCGCGCCACCTGCCGCCCCACGGTTGACTTGCCGCTGCCGGGCATCCCCACCAGGACGACGCCGCGGCCTGGATCAGGCATCGATGGGCACCCCCAGCTCGCGTGCGAGGGCGTCCCGCATCGCGTCCAGCGGCGGCTCGCGCTCCGTCCAGAGCGCGAAGCTGGCGGCGGCCTGTCGGAGCAGCATCCCGCTGCCGTCGCGCGCCGTGGCGCCGGTGGCGCGGGCCGCGGCCACGAGGCCGGTGGGGCTCGGCCGGTAGACGAGGTCGAGGACGGCGAGGTCGCCGCGCAGCAGCCGCGGGTCGAAGGGAAGGGCCCGGTCCCCGGTGCCGACCGGGGTCGCGTTGACCACCAGGCTGGCGCAAGGCAGCAGGGCCGGCAGCTCGTCCCAGCGATCGCGACCGACGACGGTGACCCGCTCGACGCCGCGGTCGGCGAGCGCGGCCACCACGGCCCGCGATGCCCCGCCACGGCCGAGCACCACCACCGGACCGGCGAGCGGCAGCAGCTCGAGCTCGGCCGCCAGGGCGGCGAGGTCGGTGTTGTGGGCGACGAGCCGATCGCGGTGGCGCACGATCGTGTTCGCGGCGCCGAGCCGCGCCACCTCGGGCGCGAGGGCATCGACGTGGTCGCACGCCGCCACCTTGTGCGGGATCGTGATGTTGGCGCCGATGCACGCGGGGGCGCGCAGCGCCGCCATCGCGGCCGCCAGGCCGGCGACGTCGATGTCGCACACCTCGTATGACGCCGCCATGCCGAGCGCTGCGAACGCCGCGTCATGCATTGCCGGCGAGGCGGAGTACGCGATGCGGTGACCGATGAGGACTGCGCGCCGGCTCACCCGGGACGGGTCGCGGTCCGGCGCCGCCGGCGCGCCACGGCAGCGCGCAGGTCTGCCATCGAGTCGCCGCCGAACGAGTGGAGGAGCTGGTCGGCCAGAACGAGCGCGACCATCGCCTCGCCCACGATCGCGGCCCGCGCCAGCACGGTGATGTCGGAGCGCTCGATGTGGGCGCGTCCCGTCTCGCCCGAGGCGAGGTCGACGCTGCTCAGCGGCTTGCGGAGCGTCGAGACCGGCTTCTGCGCCACCCGCACCACGATCGGCTCACCGTTGCTTATGCCGCCCTCGATGCCACCGGCGTTGTTCGTGGTGCGGGCCCAGGTCGTTCCGTCGCCGGTCACCTGGTCGTGCACGGCGCTGCCCCGCCGCTCGGCGACGCCGAAGCCGAGCCCGATCTCGACCCCTTTCACGCCGGGGATCGCCATGGTGGCGCCGGCGAGCTGGCCATCCAGCCGTGTGTCCCACTCGGCGCTCGACCCGAGGCCGATGGGCGTTCCCTCGGCGATGACGACGAACGAGCCACCGAGCGAGTCGCCGGCCTCGCGGACCGCGTCGACCTCGGCCAGCATGGCCCGCTCGGCGGCAGGATCGGGGCAGCGCAGCGGCGAAGGCGCGGCGAGGTCGCGGTCGGCCCAGCCGTCGGGAATCGCCGCCAGCAGGTCGTCGGCAGCGGGGAAGGCGCGGATCGGGCCCAGCTGGTCGACGAAGCTCCAGATCCGCACCCCGCAGCTGGCGAGCAGCTGCCGCGCCAGCGAGCCGGCGACGACGCGCGGGGTCGTGGACCGGGCGGAGGCGCGCTCGAGCACGTTGCGGACGTCATCGGTCCCGTACTTGAGGGCGCCGGCGAGGTCGATGTGGCCGGGTCGCGCCCGCGTGATCGGCTTCGGACGGCGTTCACCGGGGATCGCCTCGACCGACATCCGATCGGTCCAGTTGACCCAGTCGCGGTTGTCGACGGCGAAGCCTACCGGCGAGCCGAGGGTGCGGCCGTAGCGGATCCCGGCGGTCCAGCGCACGCGGTCGCGCTCGATGATCATGCGTCGACCGCTGCCGTAGCCGTGCTGCCGCCGGCGCAGGTCGCGGTCGACGTCGCGCGTGCTCACCCGCAGGCCGGCGGGGAGGCCGTCCAGGACGCCGGACAGCCCGGGGCCATGCGACTCGCCGGCGGTGAGGAGTCGGAGGCGCTGCATCACGCGCGCACCGCGGCGAGGTCGGCGAGGAAGCCGGGGTACGAGATGCCGATGCAGTCGGGATCGTCGAGCTCCACCGATCGCGCGACTCCGGATGCGGCGGCCACCGCGAACGCCATCGCAATGCGGTGGTCGCCGCGGGTCGTGACCCGCGCGTCATGGGGCGCGCCACGCCCCACGCGCCATCCGTCGGCGAGCTCCTCCACCTCGGCGCCGATGGCGGTGAGCCCGGCGACCATGGCGGCAATGCGGTCCGACTCCTTGACGCGCAGCTCGCCGGCGTCGCGCAGCTCGGAGCGGCCGGCGGCGGCAGCCATCGCCACGCCGAGCAGCGGCAGCTCGTCGATGAGATCCGCGACCTGCGAGCCGCCGATAGAGGTGGCCTGCAGCGGAGCCCCACCCCGCACAATGATCCGCCCGCTCGGCTCCGGGCCGTCGGTCGGGGACTCGTCGACCGTGATGTCGGCGCCCATCTGGCGCAGCACCTGCACGACCGCCATCCGGGTCGGATTGAGTCCCACGCCGTCGAGTGTCAGCTCCGCGTCGGGATGGATGGCGGCCGCGACGAGCCACGCCGCGCCGGCCGAGAGGTCGCCGGGAATCTGCAGGTCGAACGGCGCCGGTCGAGCCGGTCCCAGGATGGTGGTGCGCAGTCCATGGTGCTCGACCCGGACCCCGGCGAAGGCGAGCAGCCGCGCGGTATGGTCGCGGACCGGCGCCGGCGTCGTGACCTGCGTCACGCCGCGGGCGGCGAGTGCCGCCAGGCAGGCGGCGCCGGCGAGCTGCGCGCTGGCAACCGGTAGCTCGTGGGTCGTGGCGCTCAGGGAGGAGCGTCCGTGAAGGCGCAGCGGAGGGTGCCCGGCGTCGGTCTGCGCCTCCGCCCCCGCGGCCCGCAGCACGTGTGCGACGCGCTCCATGGGCCGCGCGCGGAGCGACGCGTCCCCGTCCAGCACCACCCGCAGCGGGCGTCCAGCCAGGGCCCCGGCCAGGAGGCGCATGGTGGTGCCGGAGTTGCCGCAGTCAAGGGTCGCGTCGAGCCATGGCTCGCCGCTGACGACGTAGCTCCCGCGCGTCGCGTCGTCGATGATCACGCCGAGTGCACGGAGGCAGGCGATGGTGCTCTCGACGTCGCGACCAGGCCGTTGCATCCGCACCGTGGTCGGGCCGCCGCCGAGCGCGCCGACGATCAGCGCGCGATGCGCGATCGATTTGTCCGGCGGCAGGAGCAGCGTCCCGCGCAGGCGCCCGGCGGTCTCGATGCGCGCCGACGACGCGGCTGGCGTCACCTCCCCGATCCGGCAACGGCGGCATCGGTGTCCTCGACCCGCGCGGCGTCGGCGGCCCGTGCCCGAGCGGCGGCATCCGCGGCGCGGCGGGCGTGGCGCCGCTGGACCGATCGCGACGCGCGAAGCAGGGCATCGAAGACCAGCGTCAGCTCGACCGGCGTCATCGGTCCGGTCGCCCCGCTGGCGGCGCGCTCCAGGAGCGCCCGCTCGCGCCGCACATCGTGGCCATGCGCGTCCGGCGATCGTTGCCGCTGCACCTCGAGCGCCAGGGCGGCCCGCTCCTGCACCAGGTCTGCAAGCCGGGCATCCACGTCGTCGATCCGGTCGCGCAGGTCGTCGATCGCGCCGCGCTCCGTCTCCGCCGGCGTGGCGGGCGCGGGATCCGCGTCCCCGTCGCCGCGGACGAACTGGAGCCGCCGCAGCTCGTCCATCAGGGCGCCGAACTCCTCGAAGCTGAGGCTCTGGTCACCATCGGAGCGGGCGTTGGGCGGATCCGGATGGACCTCGATGATGAGACCGTCGGCGCCCACCGCGGCACCCGCCAGCGCCATCGGCGCGACGAGAGAGCGATGGCCGGTGCCGTGGCTGGGGTCCACCACGATCGGCAAGTGGGTGAGGCTGCGCAGCACCGGCACCGCCGAGAGGTCGAGCGTGTTGCGCGTCGCGGTTTCGAAGGTGCGGATGCCGCGCTCGCAGAGGATGACGTTCGGGTTGCCCGCCGAGAGGATGTACTCGGCCGCGAGCAGCCACTCCTCGATGGTGGCCGAGAGGCCGCGCTTGAGCAGGACAGGGCGGCGGCTCTGCCCCACCGCGCGCAGCAGGACGAAGTTGTGCATATTGCGCGCGCCGACCTGGAGGATGTCGACGTGCTCCTCGAAGGCCGCCACGTCGGAGGCATCGACGACCTCGCTGATCACCGGCAGCCCGGTCGCCTCACGCGCTTCGGCGAGATAGGCGAGCGCCGGGAGGCCCAGGCCCTGGAACGAGTACGGCGAGGTGCGCGGCTTGAACGCACCGCCACGCAGCACGCGGGCTCCCTCGCGACGGACGGCGTGCGCTGTCTCGAGCAGCTGGTCGCGCGACTCCACGGCGCACGGACCGGCCATGACGACCAGCTCCTGGCCGACCCCGAGCTCGACCGAGCCGGCGCGAACCCGCGTCCGCTCGCCCGGCTGCTGCACGCTGGCAAGCTTGTATGGCGTGCTGACCCGGATGACCTGCTCAACCCCCGGCAGGGTGCCGAGATGCTCCGCCCGCTCGAGGTGACTCCCCACCACACCGATGACGGTTCGCTCCTCGCCGACGCTCAGGAACGCCTCGAGCCCGTGCTCCTCGACGGCGCGCTGTACGCCCTCGACCTCTTCGCGCGTCGCCGTCGGACGCATCACCACGATCATCGGTCGCTTGCCTTTCGCTCATCCCCGGGACGATCCCCGGGGAAACAAAAGACGCAGGAGCTTTCGCTTCCTGCGTCTGCGGGCACGAGTGCCTC